>JAXJTR010000164.1:0-14988 GCA_036309465.1 Acutalibacteraceae bacterium | reverse complement strand
GTTTGCGTAATCAAGATATGTATCTGTGATATACTTTGCAACTACTGGGTTCTCTGTGTTGATATCTACACAGTCACCAGCCATTGAACCCTGCTGCTCGATTGAAGACTCGTAACCCATGTTCTTCTCTCTGTGGTAATATTCCTTAGAGTTAAGTGAGCTTGTAACGTGAGCCTTCATACAGTCAAGTCTAGCCTGGAACTGAGCACCTGGCTGTAGGCTTGCGTAGTTAGGATAATGCTTAGCTAGGTCTGAACCAGGAATAACCTGCATACAATCAGCTGTACCTAAATCTTTAATTGTGTCATATTTCTTTGTGAACATAGGAGCTAGGAATGGATCACCAAAGTTACCTGTGTGGTTCCAAACTACGTCCTGTACAATCTTCATACCCTTATCGTGTGCAGCAGCAATCAAATCTTCATAAGTTGTATCGCTACTCTCATAACGAGGGTCAACAGAAGCAAAGTCAAATGAGTGATAACCATGGTAGTCATAACCACTTGCATTAGAAACTACTGGTGTAATCCAAATTGCACTAAAGCCTAGAGCCTTTAGATAGTCAAGCTTATCGATAAGACCCTTGAAGTCACCTCTCCAAGCTGGGTCGCTATCTGGGTTGTTAGCCTGCTTATCGTCCCAACAATGAACATTGTTACCTGTGTCACCATCGTAGAAACGAGTTGTGATTACAAAGTAGATTGAATCTTCACGAAGGTCTGTACGCTCGTAATCATCAAATAGATAAGGGTCTTTCTTAGATAGCTTACCGTCTTTGTACCACCAGTGGCCCTGATTAGCCTCCATATACTGGCAAGTAAGTTCTTTAGACTGAACACCATTTTCAACAAACATAAAGTTTATTTTTGTGATGTCGCTGAATGAATATTTGTAGCAGTTTGGACCTGCTGCAGTTGTATCCTTTGTCATTGTTGTACCAGGATATGCTGGTGAATTAATATTTGTTGGTAGGCTGTTCCAATAGTAAATATTAGGTGCAGTTGTGCTACCGTAGTAATGAATTGTGATACCGCTACCAGCTTCTGATGTTTCAGCGTCAGTTGTTGCAGCATTTACAGAAAACAATCCACAAGTAACAACTAGCATTGCTACCAAAACTATTGAAATAACCCTTTTGAAATTATTCATCGTTTTTTCTCATCCTTCTTATTTTGTTGCAATATGATAGTACCAGCATTTAATGCAAAAGCACTACATATTTCAATTACAAAAAAAGTGTATAGTGTTTTTAATTATTTAAGATAAGTAGTTGAGTCACCTATCTTACCATCTATTCCTGTGTAACCATTTGAGCTTAGTACATATACACGACAGTTACCTTTACCAGAAGCAGTAACGCTTAAAGTACCATTTGAAACTGTTTTTTTGTCACCTGTTACAGCGTCTATATAAGTACCATTAGGAATATTTTTGAATGTAGCTGCGTTTGTAATAGCAACACAAGCAAAGCTCTTTTCACCTGACTTAGGGTCTGTGTAGCCACGCTTAAATGACATATTACCGCTTACATCCTTTGTTGAGTACTGTCCCTTCTGTAATGCAGGAACAGCTCTTCTTATTTTATTTAGTTTAATTAACTGTTGTGAAAGTGGACTGCTAAGTGTTTCCTTAACTGTGCCAGAAGCTGTATACACACCGTAATCAGTTGCACTAACTGTGCCCTCAAGATAATCACCGAAATAAGCACGACCTGTTGCACTTAAAGGTTTGTTAGGACCAACATCTATTACTTGACCAGCCTGAAATTCAACTTCACCGCCATAATACAAGCAAGGGATACCACGGAAAGTAAACATTAAGCACATATTTTCAGCCCATGTAGCAGTACCGCCTTTAAAACGATTATGCTGACCATTATCTGGTGAATAGTCGTGTGATTCAACATATACAACGTTCCATGTTGAATCGTTAAAATATTTATCCTCGCCTAAAGCACTGCCAAATGCACTTGCGGCTGAGTCGAACTGCCAGTGCATTAAGAAGTCAATTGCACCCATACCTGAAGACTTACTATAATCAGGTGTGTGGTAATCGTTGCCATTCAAGAATGCGTTATCACTTGTTGGCTGATTACTTGTGCTGTCATACTTCTTCCAATGCTCTAGTGTAAGATTCATATTTTCATTTACAGCCTCAGGAGTATTCTCCCAATTCCACTGACTTGTGAAAGATGTATCAGGTTCGTCCCAAGTATAGAAAGGAACAGACTCACTAGCATGGTCTCTATACCATGTCTGTGAATATCTACAGCAGATTTCACCAAACATATAGAAGCTGTCGCCACCAATAGCGTTTAACTGTTTATTAAACATTGTGTTTAGAGAAAGTCTTGAGATATGTCTTACTGTATCTACACGGAAACCGTCTACACCCATACCTATATATTTACCATAAAGTTCTACAATTTTCTCAGCAACCTCAGGGTTTTCTGTGTTTAGGTCAACACAGTCACCTGCAATTTGAGAATACTTACAGGTCCAGTCGTCCCAGTTTAGACTTTGCCAGTAACCGTTATGGTAATAGTTTTTAGAATTGTATACAGGATCTTTTGAAACCTTATCGAAATTATCAACATCAGCTAGAGGGTCTTTTGTACTGTTTTGACTACTAACTGTTAGTTGCTTCATAAGATTTAATCTTTGCTGATACTGCACTGCTGGTTTTTGAGCATAATAATCTTCAGCAGATTTTAAACCAAATGCATTCAGAAGTGTGCTTGTAGGAATCATAGATGAAGATAAATCTTCAAGATCCTTAATTGTATCATACTTCTTGTCAAATAAATGAGCAAAGGTTTTCTCGCCAAAGTTACCTGTATGTTGCCATACAACGTCTTGAACAATTTTAATGCCCTTAGCGTGTGCCGCATTAATCAAATCTTGATATGTAGCACCATCGCTCTCGTATCGAATATCAACTGTTGAGAAATCAAAAGCGTGATAACCATGATAGTCATATCCACTACCATTAGTTACTACAGGAGTTATCCAAATTGCACTAAAGCCAAGAGCTTTAATGTAATCTAGCTTGTCGATAAGACCTTTAAAGTCACCTCTCCAAGCTGGATCGCTGTCTGGATTGTTAGCCTGTGAATCGTCCCAACAATGAACATTATTACCAGTGTCACCGTCATAGAAACGAGTTGTAATTACAAAGTAAATTGAGTCCTCACGAAGGTCTGTTGTAAGAGGATCTGTTTTTTCAGGGTTAGTAGAATACCAAATACCACCTTTGTACCAATATTCACCTGAACTTCCTCTAGTCAACTCTTTTGATTGTTTACCGTTTTCTACAAATAACATATTAATTTTTGTTACATTAGAAAACTTATATGTATACCAATTTTCGCCCTCGTTGGCATCTAAAGTCATACTCTTACCAGGATAAGTAGGAGAAGCAATATTTATAGGCAAGCTGTTCCAGTAATAAACGGAAGGAGCAACTGTACCTGTAGCTTTGTAATGAACAGTAATGCCTGTTGTTTCCTCAGAAACAACCTCATCTGTAGTTACTGCACTTGCACAAACTATGCCAGTAGTTATCACCAATAATACAGACAATAAAACTGCTACAGTTTTATTTAATATTCTCATATTATTCGTCCTCCTTTTCTATAAAAATATAAGACTGTTCATAATTAGATTAGATATAAAGCTTCATAATAGCTAAAGCATCTGCTACTGTAATTTTGCCGTTAGCATCAATATCAGCAGCCATAAACTTAGTTGTACCTGGTGTTAGCTTGTAAGCAGATAGATTTGCAACTGCCTTTAATACATAAAGTGCGTCACCTGTTGAAATCTTACCGTCGCCTGTTACATCACCAAGCTTGTAATCAGCCTTCTTAACTTCAAAGTTGTAGATGTAAGCAGTAGCTGTTTCGCCATCCTTATCCTTAACTGTAACCTGTACTGTGTAAGAACCTTCAGCTGATGGAGTCCAGCTAACTGAATTTGAAGTTGATGAGCTTGTCTTTGTAGCAATTGTATTACCGTTTACTCTATATGTATAAGTAAAGTCAGCAGTACCTGTGCCACTCTTTAGAACAGTTTTTAGTGTTACAGCTGAACCAGTTGTTGCTGATGTAGGGTTAGCTGTAAAGCCAGTAATAACAGGACCATTGCCTACTGGTGTAGATGAATTATCAGCAATAACTGTGAAAGTTCTCTTTGCCTCTTCATTATGGCTGTTCTGAACTGTTACTTCAACTGTGTATGTACCTTTTGTTGTCGGTGTAAAGTTAAGAATGTTGCTTTGTTTATAATAAACTGTGTTTACTGCACCACCACTTGGATTTTTAACAGCAACCTTGTAGAATAGTAGGTTTGTGCCTATCTTACCACCTGCTGCTGAAACATTAATTGCAACTGAAGTATTTACAGGAACTTTGTTGTCTGTATATCCTGTGCTAATACCCTTTAATACAGGTTCAACTGCTGTTGCATCATCTTTAATTACATAAGAAGAAATCTTCTTTGTATTGTTGTAACCCTTTGATGGGTCATTACACTCAACAGAGATATCGAATGTACCTGCTGCTGTAGGTGTCCATGTGCAAGTATTGTTGCTACCTGTGTAAATTGTTGTTGTACCAGCCTTGAATGTGTATGTGTATGTGCCACTACCACCAGAAGCTGTTGCTGTTAGAGTAATTGCTGTACCCTTGTACTGAGGTGACTCAACATCAGCTGTTAGATTAAGCTTAAGTGGGTTTGTATCATAAGCCACCCAAGTATAATCGCTGTTGTTGAAAAGTTTACAATCACCAGAAGCAATTGCAAGGTCAGCACTCTGAGCACCACTGTTATTAGTAAAAATAACACCATTTTGACCTGATAAAAATGATTCAGGAATTTCTACTTCATAATAGCCGTCTGAGTTTTTGTCGGCATCTGTTAACTTAGTGCCTGGCCAAGCGGCATTCTGAGTACCGCCATTGCTAGGACCGCCGTTACCCCAGTAATAAACATAGCAAGAGCCCCAGTTTGCTGCATTCTTTAATACAGCAGTTGCACCGCCAGCTTCACTGACCTGAACGTCGGTATCTGCAGCAGAAGCTGCAATTGTTCCCATACAGAATGTGCTTGTAACAACCAGCAATATTGTTAACAAACATGCTACTATACGCTTTGATTTTTTGTTCACCATGAATTTTAACCTCCTAAGAATAATTCTTGCAACAAGGTCTACTTTGGGGACAACAAACCCAAAGTAAACCATAACATTACACAGTGTAATTGTAACATTTTTTTATGTAAATAGGGTATTCTTATTATGTACAAACTTTTGTAACATTTTTTATACAAATACACCATTTATTAAATTGTAGTTTTAGCATTTTAAAGTAAAATTACTATGTAATAATTACTAATAAATGTAATGATAATAATTATGTGTTATTACTATAATTAATATTCCATATTATTTCTATACTATAATATTATAACACACTCTTAAACTAAGAATGTTATAGATATATCCTACTGATAATATTTGGTATTAAAGTGGTATCGTCAAACATTAAATCTAAATCAGTACTTATTATATATATTTATACTATACTATAATTAATAAACTAGAGAATTTTTTTATTATAGTACATCTGTTACACAAGCAACACGGTGCAATGCACAGCACGATTAACACAATTTTCAATCTACTATCTACTTTCTATTAAATAAAGAGTAATTTTAATCTCGCAACATTTCTATAAAAAAACATAAAAGCAGGCGATACAAAATGTACCGCCTGCGAAATATACAGAAAAATTATAATAGCTCGATAATAGCCATCTCAGCAGCATCGCCACGACGAGGGCCTAGCTTTGTAATACGAGTGTAACCACCGTTTCTGTCTGCATACTTAGGTGCAATTTCTTTAAATAGCTTAGTTGAAACATCTTCCTTTGTTACAAAAGACATTACCACACGCTTGCTGTGTAGGTTGTCAACCTTAGCTATTGTAATCATTTTCTCTGCCATAGACTGAACTTCTTTAGCACGAGTTAATGTTGTTTCGATTTTACCGTTCTCGAAAAGGAAAGTAACCATGCCTCTTAGCATTGCTATTCTGTGAGAAGTAGCTCTTCCTAGTTTTCTTGTACCTGGCATCGTAATTCACTCCTTTACTATATAATTATAGTTATAAATTAAAATCAATTATTCGTCTTCTTTCTGTAGAGCAAAGCCTAATGACTCTAGCTTGTCAATAACTTCCTCTAAAGATTTACGACCAAGGTTACGAACTTTCATCATATCGTCTTGAGACTTATTGATAAGATCTTCAACTGTGTTAATACCTGCACGCTTTAGGCAATTGAAAGAACGAACTGAAAGGTCAAGCTCTTCAATAGTCATTTCCAGAACTTTTTCCTTACCCTTGTCGTCTTTTTCTACCATAATCTCTGTGGTAGAACCCTTATCTGAGAGGTCTACGAACAAATTAAGGTGCTCTGTAAGTACCTTTGCAGCAAGTGATACTGCTTCCTCAGAAGTAATAACACCGTTTGTCCAAACATCTAATGATAGTTTATCGTAGTCAGTAATCTGACCAACACGTGTATTCTCAACAGTATAATTAACCTTGATTACAGGTGTATAGATTGAATCAATCGGTAAAACACCTATTACATTATTAGGCATAAGAGCTTTATTACGCTCACCAGGAACATAACCTCTACCCTTATCAAGAGTAATCTCCATATAAAGCTGAGCATCCTCATCTAGAGTAGCAATGTGCATATCAGGATTTAGAATCTCAACCTCACTGTCAGCAGAAATTGATGCAGCAGTTACCACACATGGACCTGTAGCGTTGATTTCAACTGTCTTTTCACCGTTACAACGTAGCTTAGCAATTAGACCCTTCATATTTAGAACGATCTGAGTAACGTCTTCCTTAACACCAGGGATTGTAGAAAATTCGTGTAGTACACCATTAATCTTAATAGCTTTAACAGCTACACCCTCAAGTGAAGATAACAATACTCTTCTAAGACTATTACCAAGTGTGTTACCAAAACCTCTTTCAAGAGGCTCAACAACAAACCTACCGTATGACCTGTCTTCTGACAAGTTTTCAACTTCTATTCTTGGCTTTTCAATTTCTATCATCAGCGAACCTCCTATTGTCATCCGACAGTATTTATACTGTCAAAGTGTGTAAACCTACAAAAATATATAAAATATAATATTCAGGATTACTTGGAGTACAACTCAACGATAAGATGCTCTTCAACTGGGAAGTCGATGTCTTCTCTCTGTGGAGCAGCAACAACCTTACCACCTAGTAGATCTGCATCCTTCTCTAACCACTTTGGTGCAACAATAGCCTTGTTTTCACCCTCAGCAATTGCCTTAAATCTATTTGTACCACGGCTCTTCTCGCTAACCTTGATAACATCGCCAACCTTGATTAGGTATGATGGAATGTTTACTTTTTTGCCGTTTACTGTGAAATGAGCATGGCTAACCATCTGTCTAGCTTCTCTTCTTGTAGCAGCAAGACCTAGTCTAAATACTACGTTATCAAGACGACGCTCGATAGTTGTTAGAAGAACAGTACCTGTTTTACCCTCAGCCTTAGCTGCCTGGTCATAATAATGACGGAACTGCTTCTCCATAATGCCATATATAAACTTAACCTTCTGCTTCTCTGTTAGCTGTAGGCTATATTCACTTTTCTTTCTTCTTGCGTTGCCGTTAGGGTTTCTGTTAGAAGTCTTCTTGTTGTAACCCATAACTGAAGGCTCTATGCCAAGTGTTCTGCAACGCTTTGCGATTGGCTGCATATTCTTTGCCATAAGTTTATTCCTCCTATTCTGTTATACACGTCTTCTCTTTGGAGGACGACATCCGTTATGAGGGATTGGAGTAACATCTTTAATCATGTTAACTTCAAGACCTGCTGACTGTAAAGCTCTAATTGCAGCTTCTCTACCTGCACCAGGACCCTTTACATATACTTCAACAGTTTTCATACCGTGCTCCATAGCAACCTTAGCGGCTGTTTCAGCTGCAGACTGAGCTGCAAAAGGAGTAGACTTTCTTGAACCTCTGAAGCCTAATTCTCCGGCACTTGCCCATGAAATAGCATTGCCCTGAATATCTGTAATTGTTACGATTGTGTTATTAAATGTTGACTGAATGTGTGCTGCACCACGCTCGATGTTTTTACGCTCACGGCGTCTACGCACTGCAGTCTTCTTACCCTTAGGTGCTGCCATTGGTTAGTCCCCTCCTTACTTCTTCTTGTTAGCCATAGTCTTTCTAGGGCCTTTTCTTGTACGAGCATTTGTCTTAGAACGCTGACCTCTTACAGGTAGGCTCTTACGGTGACGAACACCACGATAACATCCGATTTCGATAAGTCTCTTAATATCGAAAGCAACATCACGTCTTAGGTCACCCTCAACAACGCAGTTATGGTCAATATATTCTCTTAGTTTAGAAACCTCATCCTCTGTCAAATCTCTGACACGAGTATCAGGATTAATACCTGTTGCAGCAATTATGTCACTTGCAGTTTTACGTCCAATACCAAAGATATATGTTAAGCCGATCTCAACTCTTTTATCTCTTGGCAAGTCTACACCTGCTATACGAGCCATATGTTGCACCTCCAATTTTATTTATCAATATTTAGTCAATATTTTTATTATAGTAGATTTGTATATATTTGTCAATGACTATTTAAAATTAGCCCTGACGCTGCTTGTGCTTAGGGTTTTCGCAGATTACCATAACCTTACCCTTACGCTTAATAACTTTGCACTTTTCGCAGATTTTCTTTACTGAAGGTCTGACTTTCATTGTGTAATCATTCCTTTCTTATAATAAAAGTCGAAAAAAATTATTTACTTCTCCATGTTATACGGCCACGAGTTAAATCATAAGGTGACATCTCAACCTTTACGCTATCTCCAGGTAAAATTCTGATAAAGTTCATTCTTAATTTACCTGAAATGTGAGCCAATATAATATGTCCGTTTGGAAGCTCTACCTTAAACTGTGCGTTTGGTAATGCTTCAACAACTGTACCCTCTAGTTCAATTAAGTCTTGTTTAGACATAATCTTAATCCTCCTTATGGTATTTACTCAAAGTTAAAAGGATGTAAAACTCTTTTAAATTCTTTATTAGTTTTAACCGCTTGCAAATCAACTGTATGATTTGTTTTACTTAAATGAATAAGTTTTTTACGTTTTTGTCTTTCAACAGGTCTGTGCTTGCCGTCGCATATAACTGCATAAGCACCATCAACCTGTGTTACTACAAAGAAAGAATTTTTATCTCTGCCTGCTGTAGCTTTAACTATTTGACCCGCTTTCATAATCCACCTCTTAATCAGGTATTGTCATAATTACGGGACCATTTGGTGTAATTGCAACAGTGTGTTCA
Source organism: Acutalibacteraceae bacterium (assembly GCA_036309465.1). Classification (GTDB taxonomy): domain Bacteria; phylum Bacillota; class Clostridia; order Oscillospirales; family Acutalibacteraceae; genus CAG-964. The sequence continues at coordinate 5,570 of JAXJTR010000164.1, read as the reverse complement.
AAGTGTGCCGCTAAGCTTCCGTCTACTGTAACAGTAGTCCAGTCGTCATCTAACACCTTTACCTTATAATCACCAGCGGTAATCATAGGTTCTATTGCAATTGTCATACCCGGCAATAGTCTTACACCTCTACCCTTTATACCGTAATTGGGTACGCTAGGATCTTCGTGTAACTTCGCACCTACTCCATGGCCGACAAAATCTCGTACCACCGAGTAACTGCGCTCTTCAGCATACGATTGAACTGCGTGACCAATGTCACCAACTCTGTTGCCTGCAACCGCTGCCTTGATACCCTCATATAAGCTTTCTTCAGTTGCTTTAAGCAACATCTGTGCTTCTTTAGAAATATCACCGCACGCATAGGTGTAGGCGTTATCTCCGTGGAATCCATCTATAAAGGCCCCCACATCAATGCTGACAATGTCACCGCTTTTAAGAATTTGCTTCTTACTTGGTATGCCATGGATAACCACATTGTTTACCGAGATACACGCACTAGCAGGAAATCCGCCATACCCAAGGAACGAGGGTGTAGCACCCTGCCCTTGGATATATTTACGAACGATGTCATCAATTTCTTTTGTTGACACACCAGGCTCTATAGCCTGACCTGCTACCTTAAGTGCATTTGCAGAAATTCTGCATGCTTCACGCATTAAATCTAACTCGCGTTTTGTCTTAAGTACAATCATTCTATTAAACTCCTAACTCCTTTAGAAGAAGAGCAGTTGTCTCAGCAATACCGTGTTTGCCCTGAACGATTGCAAGCTTACCCTGCTTAGCGTAGTAGTCTTTTAAAGGCTCAGTTTCTGTATGATAAACCTTTAATCTAGACTGTACTGTATCAGGGTGGTCATCCTTACGCTGAACTAGGGCACCTGTACAAAGGTTGCACACACCATCTTTACTTGGCTTTTTATACTCAAGATGATAGCTTGCACCACACTTTTCACAAACACGGCGTCCGGACATTCTTTTAACGATGTCTTCATCATCAACTTCGATATCAAGTACCTTATTGATTTCAACACCCATAGCATCCAGAGCCTCGGCCTGAGGGATGGTTCTTGGGAAACCGTCTAGGATAAAACCATTCTGACAGTCACTCTCAGCAAGTCTTTCCTTAATAATGCCGATTACAACATCATCTGGAACAAGTTGACCTGCGTCCATAAATGACTTAGCCTTTAGACCCATCTCTGTACCGCTTTTCAGCGCTGCACGGATAATATTACCCGTAGAAATTGTAGGAATATTTAGATATTCACAAATTTTCTCTGCCTGTGTACCTTTACCGGCACCAGGAGCACCTAATAAAATTATATTCATTACATCTTCCTCCAATGCATTAGTCTAGGAAGCCCTTATAATGACGCATCATCATCTGTGACTCCATCTGCTTAACAGTTTCAAGACATACACCAACAACGATGATGATTGATGTACCGCCAAGTGACATACTTGACATACCTGTTAGATTACCATAAACGATTGGAACTATAGCAATTACTGCAAGGAATAAAGCACCAATTAGTGTAATTCTTGACAAGATTTTAGCTATAAAATCAGAAGTTGGTTTACCAGGACGGATACCTGGGATTGTACCATTGTTCTGACGAAGATTATTGGACATTTCAATTGGATTATACTGAATTGATGTATAGAAATATGCAAACATTATAATCAAAATGAAATATAGAACTGCATATACCCAACTGCTCTGGCTGAATAATGCGATAAAGCTATCGAAACCACCTGAAATATTAGGGAAAATTAGCTTAATAGTAGATGGAATTGATAGAATTGAGCTAGCGAAGATGATTGGTAGAACACCGCCTAAACCAACCTTGATTGGTAGATGACTGCTCTGACCGCCGTACATCTTTCTGCCAACAACTCTCTTAGCGTACTGAATAGGAATTCTTCTTTCTGCATCCTGCATAAAAGTGATAACCCACATAACGCCAAGGAATATAACAACAAATAGTGGAACAAGAACAAAGTAAATTGTGTTACCCTGTAAAGCAATGTTCCAGTAGTTAGCAAGCTCTGTAATAATAACAGGGAATCTTGCAACAATACCTGCAAACAATAGAATTGAAATACCGTTACCTATACCATACTGGTTAATCTGCTCACCAATCCACATCATTAATGCAGTACCTGCTGTAAATACAAGCACGATTACTACACTTGAGAAGATTAGCTCAAAGCCTGAATTGTAGCTTAGTACATTACTCTGCTTTAAGAAGAAGAAGTAAGCCAAGCCCTGAATCAAACCAAGACCAACTGTTACATATCTTGTAATAGTTGCAAGCTTCTTTCTACCTTCCTCGCCCTCTTTAGCCATACGCTCAAGAGCAGGAATAGCAACTGAAAGCAACTGAATAATAATTGAACTGTTGATGTATGGTGTAACACCCATTGCGAATAGTGTTGCATTAGCAAACGCACCACCAGACAATGTGTTTAGGTATGCAAACATTGAACCATTGTTTGTAAGGTCGCCCATTGCTGAGCTTAATGCTGCCATATCCAGAAATGGAACAGGAATAACTGAACCAATTCTGAATACGATTATCATTAATAAAGTAAATAAAATCTTTTTACGAAGATCAGGAACCTGCCAAGCGTTGCGAATGGTTTTAAACATCAAACCACCTCTGCCTTTCCGCCAGCTGCTTCAATTTTCTCCTTCGCAGAAGCGGAATATGCAGCAACCTTTACTTCTAACTTCTTAGTAAGATTACCATTACCTAGAATCTTAATAGCGTCAAAAGAATTTTTAACTAGTCCTGCATCGATTAGTGCCTGTGTATCTACAACAGCACCATCCTCGAATTTATTAAGACTACCAACATTTACAGCTACGATTGTCTTTGCGAAAATGTTGTTGAAACCTCTCTTAGGAAGTCTTCTCTGCATTGGCATCTGACCGCCTTCAAAGCCTGGTCTTACGCCGCCGCCTGATCTAGCCTTCTGGCCTTTGTGGCCCTTACCTGCTGTTTTGCCCTGACCTGAACCGTGACCACGACCGATACGCTTTACAGATTTCTTAGAGCCTTCTACAGGTGAAAGTTCGTGCAACTTCATTATCTAGCACCTCCTTGCTTATGCTTCACTTACCTCGATAAGGTGGCTAATCTTAGCAACCTTACCTCTTGTCTGAGCATTGTCTGGCTGAGTTGTTACGTCGCCAATCTTCTTCAGACCAAGTGCCTGGGCTGTTGCAATTTGGTTTTTCTTAGTGCCTATAAGACTTTTTACAAGCTTAATATTTACATTTGCCATCTTGCTGCCCTCCTATTATAAAATCTCTTTAACTGACTTGCCACGAATAGCAGCAATTTCTTCAGCTGAACGTAGAGATGCAAGACCTGCTAGTGTTGCACGTACTATGTTGCAAGGGTTATTTGATCTTAGAGCCTTTGTTCTAATGTCCTTAATACCTACAGCCTCGATAACTGCACGAACAGGACCACCAGCGATAACACCGGTACCAGCTGCTGCTGGCTTCATTAGAACTCTACCGGCACCAAACTCACCAATAACTTCGTGAGGAATTGATGTACCCTTTAGAGCAACCTTAATTAGGTTCTTCTTAGCGTCTTCAATACCCTTACGGATAGCGTCTGGAACCTCGCCAGCCTTACCTATACCAAAGCCTACGATGCCGTTACCGTCACCTACTACTACTAGAGCAGCAAACTTGTAGATACGACCACCCTTAACTGTTTTTGATACACGGTTGATTGTTACAACTCTTTCTTGTAAATCTAGTGTTGATGCGTCAATAATAGCCAAAGTTTATTCCTCCCTTATTAGAACTTGAGGCCGCCCTGACGAGCGCCTTCGGCCAATTCCTTGACACGGCCGTGATAAATGTAACCACCGCGGTCAAATACAACCTCAGTGATGCCTTTGTCAGCTGCCTTCTTAGCGATAGCCTCGCCAACCTTGAAAGCTGCTTCTTTGTTTCCGCCGTTGCCTTCTAGCTCTAGAGAAGAAGCTGCAACAAGTGTAACACCGTTTACATCATCAATAATCTGAGCATAGATGTTAGCGTTAGAGCGGAACACGTCTAGGCGTGGGCACTCTGCTGTACCGTTAATCTTGCTACGTACTCTAGCGTGACGCTTAAGACGAGCCTTGTTCTTATCTGCCTTAGATACCATAATGTTTCACTCCTTAAATTATTTCTTACCCTTACCGGCTTTACCCTCTTTACGACGGATAACTTCATCAGCGTACTTAATACCCTTGCCCTTATATGGCTCTGGTGGACGCTTCTCTCTAATCTCAGCTGCAAACTGACCAACCTTTTGCTTATCTGGTCCTGAGATAATGATTGTATTTGGGTCTGGAGCGTCGATAGTGATATCGTCGTTCTCACAGAAAATTACCTGATGTGAGAAGCCAAGGTTCATAACAAGCTCCTTGCCCTTCTTCTGTACACGGTAACCTACACCCTTAACTTCTAGCTTCTTCTGGTAACCCTCTGTAACACCTGTAACCATATTAGCAACAAGTGAACGAGTTAGACCGTGAAGAGATCTGTTTGTCTTAATTGACTTTGGAGTCTGGTTCTCTGTAGGAACCTTAATCTCAATAACACCCTCAGCGATTTCAACAATCATATTTGGGTGAATTTTCTGAGTAAGAGTACCCTTAGGACCCTTAACTGTTAAAACACCGTTGTCAAACTTAATGTCAACACCAGCGGGAATATTTATAGGTTTTCTTCCAATTCGAGATAGTTTAATTTCTTGCTCAGCCAATTCTCGCACCTCCTTACCATACAAATGCAAGGATTTCGCCACCTACATTTTCTTTACGAGCCTGACGGTCTGTCATAACGCCCTTAGAAGTTGATACGATAGCTACGCCTAGGCCCTTAATAACCTTTGGCATATCCTCTACATTGCTATATCTACGCAAACCTGGCTTTGATACTCTGCGAAGACCTGTGATAACAGGCTTCTTACCCTCAAGATACTTAAGAGTAACAGTAATAACGCCCTGCTTGTTGTCCTCAACTACAGTAAAATCCTTAATGTAGCCTTCGTCTAATAAAATCTGGCATATAGCCTTCTTCATATTTGAAGCAGGAATCTCTACAGAATCATGCTTCGCAGAACTTGCATTACGGATTCTTGTAAGTAAGTCTGCTATTGGATCAGTAATCTGCATAACATTAACCTCCTTCGTTTTACCAGCTTGCCTTTTTTACGCCGGGAATTTCGCCCTTATAAGCTAATTCTCTGAAACAGATACGGCATACACCGTACTTACGAAGATAAGCGTGTGGTCTGCCACAGATGTTACATCTGTTGTACTCTCTTGTAGAGAACTTCTGCTTTCTCTGCTGCTTAACTTTCATTGATGTTTTAGCCACGAAAATCCCTCCTTACTTCGCGAATGGAGCACCCATTAGAGTTAGTAACTCACGTGCTTCTTCGTCTGTTTTAGCGGTAGTAACAAAACAAATGTCCATACCTCTAACCTTATCAATCTTATCATACTCTATTTCAGGGAAGATAAGCTGCTCTTTTAGACCCATATTGTAG
>JAXJTR010000163.1:0-4165 GCA_036309465.1 Acutalibacteraceae bacterium | reverse complement strand
TGAAATACAAATGGAGTGAAAGCCATGGAATATATTTTTAGTGATAGAGTAAACACTCTAAAACCCTCTGCTATTAGAGAAATTTTTAAATATGCAGCCGACCCCGAGGTGATTTCATTATCTGCGGGTAACCCTGCACCAGATGCGTTTCCTGCGGAGGAAATAGCAGAAATTTCAGTAAGATTACTACAGGAAAATCGAATTGGTTGTTTACAGTACAGTGTAACCGAGGGCTATGCACCTTTAAGAGATTATTTAAAAAATTATATGAAAGAAAACCATAACATAGGCACTGAAAATGATGATTTAATCATTACCTCAGGTGCACAGCAGATTATGGATTTAGCAACAAAGTCACTTTGTAACGAGGGTGATGTTGTTATTTGTGAAGCACCAAGCTTTATTGGTTCTCTTAATTCTTTCCGTTCATATAATGCAAAGCTTGTGGGTGTTCCTGTTGAGTCTGACGGTATCAATATAGAAATACTTGAAGAAAAGCTACAAACAGAAAAAAATGTTAAGTTTATTTATGTTATACCAAATTTCCAAAACCCTTCTGGTGTAACAATGAGCCTTGAAAAGCGTAAGGCTGTATATAATTTGGCTAAAAAATATGGTGTTTTAATTATAGAGGACAACCCATACGGAGAGCTTAGATATTCAGGTGAATATCTACCTGCAATAAAATCATTTGATACCGACGGTATTGTAATCTATGCAGGTTCATTTTCAAAGGTAATATCCCCTGGTATGCGTGTAGGTTGGTGTGTTGCACCGTCGCCAATTATTCAGAAAATGGTTGTTTGCAAGCAGGGTCAAGATGTTCACACAAATATATGGTCACAAATGGTTGTATATGAATATATAACAAAATACGATTTTAATGCACATCTTGACAGACTAAGACAGCTATATAGCAGAAAAGCTCAGCTTATGATGAGCTTGCTTGATGAGCATTTAGCACCTTATGTAACCTATGATAAAATAGACGGTGGTTTATTTATAATGTGTAAGCTACCTGATGAAATAGATATGATGAATTTCTGCAAAGAGGCTGTTTTAAGAAAAGTATGTGTAGTACCTGGCAATGCCTTTTTAGCAGATGAAAATGAGATTTCACATTCATTTAGAGTTAATTTTTCAACTCCAACTGATGAACAGCTGGAAAAGGGAGTTAAAATTTTAGGTGAGCTTGTTAAGGAGCTTTGTAACAAGGAGGATAAATAAAATGGATATATTACAGGAAAAAACACAGAATACAGCACCTGAAAAGAAGAAGGTAATATTTAGTGCAATTCAGCCAACAGGTACAATTACACTTGGAAATTATCTTGGTGCGTTAAAAAACTGGATTAAACTACAAGACGAATACAAGTGTATATATGCTCTTGCAGATTTACACGCTATAACAGTAAGACAAGAGCCTGCAAAATTTAGAGCAAATGTTTACGAGGCTTATGCTTTACTATTAGCTTGTGGTGTAGATTTAGAAAAAAGCTTGTTTTTTATTCAAAGTCATGTAAGCACACACGCAGAGCTTGCTTGGTTGCTTAACTGCTATACACAGTTTGGCGAGCTTTCAAGAATGACACAGTTTAAGGATAAATCTGCAAAACACGCAGACAACATCAACGCTGGTTTATTTACATATCCTGCACTTATGGCGGCTGATATTCTTCTTTATCAAGCAGATATGGTGCCTGTAGGTGCCGACCAAAAGCAACATCTTGAGCTAACAAGAAATATTGCAGAGCGTTTTAACGGTGTATATGGCAACACATTTAAAGTGCCAGACCCATATATACCAAAGGCTGGTGCAAGGGTTATGTCTTTACAAGACCCTACAAAGAAGATGAGTAAGTCTGACGAAAATGCTAATTCTTATGTAGCTGTTCTTGATAAGCCTGAGGTAATTATGAAAAAGTTCAAGCGTGCTATAACCGACAGCGAGGCTTGTGTGCGTTATGCAGAGGGTAAAGACGGAATAAATAACCTTATGGGCATATATTCATCAGTAACAGGCAAAACCTATGAAGAAATCGAAAAAGAATTCGAAGGCAAAGGCTATGGCGACTTTAAAACAGCAGTTGGCGAAGCAGTTGTTGAAGAGTTAAGACCAATTCAAGAAAGATTTAACCAATACATAAAAGACAAGGCTTATCTAAAGGAATGTTATGAAAAATCAGCAGACATTGCACGCAAAATTTCTCAGCGTACAGTAGATAAGGCTATGAAAAAGATTGGTTTTGTTTTGAAATAATACATAGTTAATTTTTATATACTAAAGCTATTCGCTTATACAGAAGCAGACAACATTCATTGCAATTGTTGTCTGCTTCTACTTTTTAAACAAAATCTTCACAAAAATATTAAAAAGTTGTACATTATTACTTTACACTACTTTATTAAAGTGGTATTATATAAACATAAGCTAATTAGCAATTATATAATAATTAGTAAATCTAAAGGAGGCAATTTTATGAAATGTCAAAGTAAAAAAATAATATCAATTTTTCTTTCACTATGTATAATAGTGTCATTATTATCTGTAACAAGCATAAACGCTAATGCATTAACAACAGATAAAGTAGTGGCTACTAGGAGTGAGGATTTTTCATATGTATTAGATAATGGAAATGCAAGAATTTATCATTACTATGGAACTGATACCGATTTGGTTATTCCAAGTACCATAGATGGTTATACTGTTAAGTACATTGGTCAAAAAGATGAATATAATTTCGTAGACAAAGTGATTAGTTCAGATCTTAAATTAACAAGTCTAACAATTCCAAATACTGTAAGTAGCATTGGTGCAGGAGCTTTTCAGAATTGTAATGAATTAACTACAGTAAATCTTTCAGAGGGTCTTGAAGCAATTAGTAATCAAGCCTTTAGCAATTGTACAAAGCTAGCTTCTATTACTTTGCCTAACAGCGTTACCACTATTGGTCAAAGTGCTTTTAGAGGATGTGCCTTAACCACCATTAACATTCCTGATAACATAAAATCAATTGACAACTGGGCATTTTATGAATGTAATATAACTAAGTTGATTTTAGACAAAAACATTGAAAATTTGAAAAGCTACGCTTTTGGAAATGTAAATACCATTTATATTACTAAGAATGTTGTTAACTTTTATCTACCAGCCATTGCTATAAAGAGTGGCAGTTGTAAGATTTATTATGAAGGAAGCAAAGAAGAGTGGGCAAATCTTGAATTTTCAAATTTAGATGGAACTTATGGAGCTAATGCGTACTGCAACCAATCACTTGAAAAGCCTTTGGGTTTTTCAAGCGTTGTAGCAGATAAATTCACTTTAGAATTAACTCATCAAAAAGGTGACATACAAAGTGGAGAAGTAGTATTACAGGAAGGTACTTACGAATTTAATATTCATAAAGGTGATGCTTTTAATATTCTTAATGGTAATAACATTATGGGCTATAGCAAAACCATTAATGATAGTACAAGAGGTAAATTAACCTGTAATCCAAGGTATAAATCCAAGACAAAGCTAGTTGCAACAGGTGGTACATATAGCTTTGAGTTTAATACTAAAACTAACGCACTTTCAGTTAAACGCACAGGCGATATACCACAAGTATACCTTTCAGGTGTAAATTTATCCGTAAGTCGGATGTTGAATTTACCCCTTAAACCTATAAGTGGAACAAGTCTTTATACAACTTCAGTATATTTACCTAATAACTTAAGTTACCAATTTAAAATAGTATCTAACGGAACAGAACTTGGATGTCCTAAAATAAAAAGTATGTATGCATATGAGGCGGATAAATCAACAATTGTAAGTGCTGACGGGAAAAGAAGTATTGCGGTACATACTCGTGGAGGCTTTGTTACATTTATTTTTGACCAAGCAACAAATGAATTTACAGCAAAGAAAACCATATCACATAATAAAGACATAGAATTCAAAAACAATATACGTATAGCAAGCGGTAACTTTGAATTAGAGTTAGACGACAACAACGGTGAAAGCAACATAGCAACAGGCACTATAACCCTAGCAAAAGGCATTTACCCATTCAAATTGTACAACCGTGGCGTTGCTTATGGTTCAAATTCCATATACTACAACAAAGGCACAAGAACACTTAATTCTTCATTTATATTACCTTCTGTACTTGTTGCCGAGGGC
>JAXJTR010000162.1:0-2593 GCA_036309465.1 Acutalibacteraceae bacterium | reverse complement strand
TGGCTTTATAATCAGGTTAACGGACTAAACAAATATATGATAAAGACAGACGGTGCAGGTACTGTTGCAAGGTTAAGCGATAAAAAGTATGGTAAATGGTACGAACCTAATGAAATATCCCCTAAAGAGGGTGATATTGTAATGTTTCGTTGGGGTGGAAGTTATACAGACAAATACCATAGCGACCATGTAGGTTACGTATACAAAGTTGACAATAAATATATATACGTTATCGAAGGTAATACAGGTTCTGCAAATGCAGATACATCGACTGTTATGTACAAGAAATACAGTAAAAATAATAGTTGTATTAACGGATATTACAGACCAAATTATGAAACAATCGAAAGCGAGGGCAATGTTATGAATTTCAAAAAAGGCAATAAAGGTGATGGAGTATTAGCTTATAAGTCGCTATTAATTCAAGCCGAACAGCTAGGACTAATTGAAACAAAGGTAGCGGAAGATAACATTTTCGGCAATGGCACCCACAAGGCAACACTTGAAGTACAGAAGATGTACAAGCTAGAACAAGACGGTATTGCAGGTGTTAAAACTATCACAGCTTTAAGAAATGCAGTCAACAACAAAATTAAAGTTGCTATGCAAAGTCATAATAATATTATAGATGACTTGAGCAAAAAGCTGTTAGATATGAAAGTGTAAGGAGGTTTTCTAAAATGGATATGATTATTAATAATGCATCTGTTATTATTTTCGTTATTGGTGTATTAGCTGTCATCGTAAGTGTTATTACGCAAGTTACGAAAGAAATTAGTTTTTTAGCGATAATTCCAACTTCGCTTCAAGTTGTAGTTCTAAGTATCACATTAACAACTGCAAGCTTTATCGCTTATGCACAATACACATATATGCAGTTATATTGGTATATGATTGCAGCAAGCGTTATTGCAGGCTTTTTTGTAGCTTTTGTAGCAATGTTTGGCTGGGAGAAATTTAGCGAGATTTACAGTAAATTTGTAAAAAAATAAAATCTAAAAATTATTTATTCTCTATAATAATGCCCCAAAATTATTTTTGGAGGAATAAAAATGAATAGTTTTATTGGATGGGTTGGCGGAAAAAGTAGACTCAGAAAACATATAATCCCTTTAATACCAACAGACACAGAACGCTACATAGAAGTGTTTGGTGGAGCTGGATGGGTGCTGTTCGGTAAGGAACAGCACCCAAATCAAATGGAAATATTTAATGATATAGATGGTAATTTAATTAATCTGTATCGTCAAATTAAATACAACTGTGAATCTCTTCAAAAAGAAGTTGATTGGTTACAAAGTAGAGAGCTTTTTAATGAATATCGTTATCAAATCGAAAATAATATTCAGTTAACAGATTTACAAAAAGCTGCTAGGTATCTATACTTGATTAAAAATAGCTTTGGTAGCACTAAGACATCTTTTGCTACAGCACCTAAGGGAACATATAATTTAACTAATAAACTCCCTGCTTACCAAGAAAGATTAAACAAAGTAGTAATTGAAAACAGAGATTTTGAACAATTAATAAATACATATGATAGACCAAAAGCCTTGTTTTACCTCGATCCACCTTATGTTGATACAGAAAAATATTATACAGCTGTTGATTTTACAACTGATGATCATAAGCGTTTAAATGATGTTTTAAAACACATTAAAGGGCGTTTTATTTTAAGTTATAATGATTGTGAGTTTGTAAGAGACCTTTATAAGGATTATAATATATTTACTGTTAATAGACCGAATCTACTTTCTTCAAACACAAGCAACAGAAACATATTTCGTGAAGTAATAATAACGAATATTACAAAATAAGTAATAATATTACAAATATCGCAATTATAACACGGAATAGGTTATAATGCTCACTGGGGCATTATTATGATGATTAATCATTTATCCAAACTCCTAGGTGAAAGAAGAATGACACAGGCAGAACTTGCGAAAAAAACTGGAATTAGGGCTGCTACGATAAACGAATTGTATCACGATATAGCTCGTGGCATAACTTTTGAACAGTTAGACCGTATCTGTGAAGTGTTAGAGTGTGATATTTCACAATTGATTGAATATAAACCAAATAAAATTAAAAAAACTGGTAAATATTTGATTTTAGAGGAGCATGGAAACAGAAAAAAGCACCTATGATGGTGCTTTTTTACTAATTAAGCAAGTGGTAATTGACCACTTAGTTAAAAATATTTTATAATTATACATAATATTAAAAGCCGACTGAACAGCAAAATTCAGTCGGCTTTTTTGATTTTATTTGCAATTTTTTTGCAATCTTTTTGCAATGCAACAGTTGGAAATGCTGAGGAATTTATGTTATTCCTTAAAAATAAGGGATTTAACGTTAAATAATGAATGATAATAGATAATAGTTAATACCACTACACTCAACACAAATAAAAATAACAGTAATTTATATAGCCCTATAGAAAGGCACTGGTCTTTCTATAGGGCTATTTTATAAAAAAATGTATAAAAATATTTTTCTGTTTTTTGATAGTTATACTAATACCTAATTAAAGAACAGAATAGATAAGTTAAATAGGATAACATACAAAATATGATATAGCGTAAAGGCT
>JAXJTR010000161.1:0-20864 GCA_036309465.1 Acutalibacteraceae bacterium | reverse complement strand
TTGGTAAATAACTTTTCAAGCTATGCAGATGCTACTAAGGATTGGATAATTAATGTTTCACGAGATTATTTACATATTGAAATCCAAGAGGATAGTAACTTGTTTTCTGTAATTAACAACTTGGTTAACATTATTACTAATGGTGAAACCAAAAAGGTAATTAATGATATATCTGCTACATACGGTAAAGATATGTTTAAATCAGCTATTCAAATTATATCAGGTACAGCTTCTGTGCTAGGACCTAATTTGTTTGATACAGCAAAGCAGTTTACAACAGGTTTTTATAATACAGTAATGGGTATAGTTGTGTCTTTCTATTATCTTGCTTGCAAAGAAAAGCTTATATATCAAACTAAGAAGCTTACAGTAGCTATTTTACCTGAAAAGGCACTTCCAAAAGCTTTTGAAATAGCAGAGCTATCTAACAGAATGTTTGGTAGATATATTTACGGTAGAATAATAGACTCAACAATTATTGGTATTTTATGCTTTATAGGTATGAGCATATTTAGATTTGACTATTCATTGCTAATTAGTGTTGTAGTTGGTATAACCAATGTAATACCACTGTTTGGACCTTTTATTGGTGCTGCTCCAAGTATATTACTGCTTCTAATTATTAATCCAATCGAGGCTTTATGGTTTGCAGTATTTATATTTGCATTACAACAGTTAGATGGTAACTTTATCGGTCCAAAGGTAGTAGGTAACTCTATAGGTATTTCAGGCTTCTGGATAATGGCAAGTGTTATTATCGGTGGCGGTTTGTTTGGTGTTGTAGGTATGTTTATTGCAGTACCTGTGTTTGCAATTATCTACACTTTAATTGGAAGTGCAGTTAATAACAAGATAAAAGAAAAAGATTACTTACATCAGCTTGGTGCTTCTCCTGATAACGACATAATTACAGATGCAGAAAAACCTGCTATAGATTTTAAAGAATCCAAGCTTTACAAAACTATAAAAGATAATGTAAAAACAACATCTAAAAAAAGGTAAATTTAACAAGTGTTAAATTAGACTAGTTAATCATTATTAAAAAACATATTATTATACTTGTTTACCTGTACTTTATACTTTTAGTATTAGTACAGGTAAAAGTGTGTTTTAAAATTGTATAATAAAATGTTGATTGTTTGCGTTATGTTGTGTTGACAATTGTATTTTGTTGTGTTATCATAGTAGTGTGATAAAGTAAAGAAGAGGTTGCGAATTATATGAGAAAATATTATAAATTAACTCCAGAGGGAACAAGAGATTTATTGTTTGAGGAATCTACTGCTATTAATTCTGTTAGCAGTATTATAAATAATGTATTTAAAGAAAAAGGTTACTATCAGGTTATTACACCTGGATTAGAATTTTACGATACTTTTTCATTAGACGGTTTTGGCTATATGTCAGAAGAAATGTTTATCTCTACAGATAAAAAGGGCAGATTACTTGTAATGCGTCCCGACTCTACAGTGCCAATGGCTAGAGTTGTATCAACAAGATTACAGGACGAGTTATTACCTTTAAGACTTTGCTATAATCAGCCTATTTACAGAAATAATAAGGCACTTGCAGGTAAAAGCAACGAAATACGTCAGGCTGGTATGGAGCTTATTGGTGCAGGTGGTAAGCGTGCTGATTTAGAGCTTATAATTTCTGCTATTGAAGTTCTAAAAAGAATAACACCTGATTTTAGAATAGAGCTTGGTCATGCAGTCTTTCTAAAAGCATTATTAAATAAAATGGATATTGATGAAAATAAAAAGGAAGAAATCCGATTATATATCGAGTCTAAAAACTATTCTGCTTTAATATCATTATTAGATGAAATTCCAGACAGCGATACAACAAAGGCACTAAAAAAGCTTCCTCGTTTGTTTGGTGGCGAAGAGATTTTCTCAAAAGCATTGCCATTGTTTAAAGATACAGAAGCTGAATTTGCTCTTGTTTATCTTAAAGATTTATATACTGAACTATCTAAAATTCTACCTGAAAATAATTTGATGATTGACCTTGGTATGGTTCAGAAAAATGACTATTATAGTGATATGATTTTCTGTGGCTATGTAGAGGGTAGTGGTGACGCTGTTTTAACAGGTGGTAGATACGACCATTTATTAAATCAGTTCCAAAAGTCAATATGTGCAGCAGGCTTTGGTGTTGATGTTGACGAGCTTGCAAAAATATATATGAACATTAACGGTGCAGAAATCCCAGCAACACCTGATTTACTGGTATATGGTGACGACGGTTTTGAAATTGAAGCTATAAAAATGAAAGAGGAGCTTTCTAAGCAGGGCTATATCTGTGAATACTGTGTATCTGAAACATTGGAAGATGCAAAGGCTTATGCAGTAGCAAAGGGTATAAAAAAGCTATGTGTAGTTAATGTTGAATCAAGAATTGAAGAAATATAATTTGTGTGAGGAATAATTATGAAACCACTAAGAATTGCTCTAACTAAGGGCAGACTTGAAAAAGATACTATTGCTCTGCTTGAAGAATTAGGATACGATTGCAGTGCTGTAAGAAATAAAGGAAGAAAATTAATTTTGCCAATAGGCAATGGCGAAATAGAAGCTGTTTTAGCAAAAGCGGCAGATGTTATAACCTATGTTGAACATGGTGTTTGCGATATAGGTGTAGTAGGTAAGGATACAATTTTAGAAAACGGTACAAAGTTTTTTGAGCTACTTGATTTAGGCTTTGGCAGATGTAAGTTTGCTCTTGCAGGTAAAAAAGGCACAGACTTTTATGCAGGTCATAACATAAAAACTATTGCAACAAAATACCCTAATGTAGCTCGTTCTCATTTTGAGAAAAAGGGTATGGATATACATTGTATTAAAATAGAGGGTAGTGTAGAGCTTGCACCACTATTAGAGCTTTCAGATGCTATTGTAGATATTGTTGAAACAGGTTCAACATTGAAAGAAAATGGTTTGGAAGTGTTTGAGGACATTGTTCCTATTTCAGCAAGACTAATAGCTAACACTGCTTCATTAAAGCTTCGTAAAAAAGAAATTGAGGATTTAGTAGATAAAATATACAGCAAGATAAATAACTAATGAATGGAGATTGATAATATGATTTCAAAGGTTATAGCTGACGGAAAAGCTGAATATAAATTTATTTCCGATTTAAAAGAGCGTTGCGAAAACAACGACAAAGATGTTACAGAAATTGTGTCTGCTATTTTAGCAAATGTAAAAGCAAATGGCGATAAAGCTGTTAACGAGTATACACTTAAATTTGACGGTTCTAATGTAGAAAACCCTGAAATTACAAAGGAACAGCTTTCACAGTACGCTTCTATGTGCGATAAGGATGTTTATTCTGCACTGGAAAAAGCGGCAAAAAATATAAGTGATTTTCACCAGCGTCAGCTACAGCAAAGCTGGTTAACAACCAAAAGTAACGGTGTTATTTTAGGACAGCGTGTAAGAGGTTTAAAAAGAGTTGGTATCTATGTACCGGGTGGTACAGCTGCTTATCCTTCATCAGTTTTAATGAACGCTATTCCTGCAAGAATAGCAGGTGTTGAAGAGATAATTATGGTTACACCACCAGGAAAAGACGGAAAGCCAAATCCCGATATTATGGCTGCCGCACAGGTTGCAGGTGTAGACAGGGTCTTCCAAATGGGTGGTGCACAGGCTGTTGCGGCACTAGCTTACGGTACCGAAACAGTGCCAAAGGTAGATAAAATCGTTGGCCCTGGTAATATTTTTGTTGCTACAGCTAAAAAGCTTTTATTCGGCACTGTAGACATTGATATGATTGCTGGTCCTTCAGAAATACTTGTTATTGCCGACAAAACAGCAAGAGCAGATTACCTCGCAGCTGACCTTATGTCACAGGCAGAGCACGACATATTAGCATCTGCAATTTTATTAACAGATGATGCAAACCTTGCTGACAAAGTTAATGAGGAATTAAAAAAGCAAAGTGCTACATTAAGTCGTAAAGAAATAATAGAAAAATCACTAAAGGATTATGGTGTAATTATCGTTTGCAGAAATATAAGCGAAGCTGTTGAATTTGCAAATATTCTTGCACCTGAGCACCTAGAAGTTTGTGTTGAGAACCCAATGGAGTACATAGGTAAGCTTGACAACGCAGGTTCAGTATTTTTAGGAAACTATTCACCTGAGCCATTAGGCGATTATTTTGCAGGACCAAACCACGTTTTACCAACTAGCGGTACAGCAAGATTTTTTTCACCTTTGTCAGTTGACAGCTTTATTAAAAAATCAAGCTTTATTTATTACACAAAAGAAGCATTACTGGAAGAAGCAGACGATATTATTCGTATTGCCAACGCAGAGGGACTTACAGCTCACGCAAATTCTATTATTGTGCGTAAAGAGAACGAAACAAAGGACTGATATCCAGTGTATAAATTAAATAAAAAGATTTCAGAGCTTACACCTTATTCACCTATTACAGGTGAATATAAAATAAGACTTGACGCTAACGAATCTTGTTTTAATCTTTCTCAAGAGATTATTGAAGAGATTAAAACAGCTGTAGCGAATATAGATTATAACCGTTATCCAGACCCAAACGCTACAGAGCTTTGCAAAGCTTTTGCTGATTATTATAATATTGATAGCAACAATGTTACTGCTTTTAATGGTTCAGATGAGTTAATTTCAATTCTTATGTCAAGCTTTATGATGTCAGGTGAAACAGTTGTAACAGTTGAACCAGATTTTTCAATGTATCGTTTTTATGCTTCATTGGCTGAGGTTAACTGTGTGTCAGTAGCTAAAAATGATGATTTGTCAGTTAATATAGATAATGTAATTAATGCAGTTAAAGAAAATAATGCAAAAGCAGTTATTTTTTCAAATCCTTGTAACCCAACATCAAAGGGTATAAGTAGAGATGACGTTATTAAGCTTGTAACCACTTTAGAGGATACATTGGTTATTTTAGATGAAGCTTATATGGATTTTTGGGACGCTTCACTTCTTGCCTTAGTTAATGATTACGATAACCTTGTAATTATGCGTACTGCCTCAAAGGCTGTTGGTGCGGCCGCAATAAGACTTGGCTTTGCTGTTGCAAATCCAACAATTTCAAAGGCATTAAAAGCTGTAAAATCTCCTTATAATGTAAATACTGTGTCACAAAAAATAGGCACAATTATTTACAGTAATAAGGCTTACTTGAAAAATAGGCAGGAAGTAATTGTAAATTTAAGAGAGAACTTGTATAATGCTGTTAAAGAAATCGAGAGTGCTCATTCAGATAAAATAAAGCTTATAAATGGTTGCTCTAATTTTCTGTTTATAAAAACCGATTTAGCTAAAGAGATTTTTGATTTCTTGCTAAATAATGGTGTTGCAATTCGTTTTATGGGCGAGTACCTAAGAATTACAGCAGGAACTCAGCAAGAAAACACAGAGGTTGTTAGATTGCTTAAAGAATTTTTAAATTAAGAGGTTTTACAAAGTGAGAAATGCAATAGAAGAAAGAAAAACTAAAGAAACTGATATTTTTGTTGATGTAAATTTAGATGGTGGCAAAGTTGATATAGACACAGGCATAGGCTTTTTTGACCATATGCTTACAGCCTTTGCTGTTCATGGTGGCTTTGGTTTAACCATAAAGGTTAAGGGTGATTTATATGTTGATTGTCACCACACTATAGAAGATACAGGTATTGTGTTGGGAAAGGCTTTTTATAAGGCTTTAGGCGACAAAAGTGGTATCCAGCGATACGGAAGCTTCTATATACCAATGGACGAAGCACTTGCTTTTTCAAGTGTAGATATTAGCGGTAGACCTTTTTTAGTGTTTAAAGCGGAATACCCACAGGCTGTTGTTGGTGCTTATGACTGTTGTATGACAGAAGAGTTTTTCAGAGCGTTTGCATTTAATGCTGGTATTACCCTACATATAAAAAGTGAATATGGTGCTAATAGTCACCACATTATAGAAGCTATTTTCAAGGCTGTTGCTCACGCTATGAAATCAGCAGTTAAAACAACAGCTAAAGGTCAAACCCTTTCAACAAAGGGCTCTCTTGATTAATAGTTACATAGAAAGAGGAATTTATTATGATAATTTTACCTGCTATAGATATTAAAGACGGTGAATGTGTTCGTCTTCAAAAAGGTGATTATAACACAGTAGAAAAAGTAGCAGAAAATCCATTTGTTACAGCCCAAAGCTTTAAAGAAGCAGGGGCAAAATGGATGCACATGGTAGACCTAGATGGAGCTAAAGACGGTTCTATTCAAAATAAGGATTTAATTATAGATGTAGCTAAAAGTTCAGGCTTAAATGTTGAGGTTGGCGGTGGTATACGCAATATGGAGCGTGTAGAAATGTACCTTAACAATGGTGTACAGCGTGTTATTTTAGGCTCTGCCGCAGTTAAAAATCCTGACTTTGTAAAAGATGCTGTAAATAACTATGGTGATAGAATTGCAGTTGGTATTGATGCAATGAACGAAATGGTATGTGCTGAGGGTTGGATAGACCAATCTGAAATCCATTTTATAGAGCTTGCTAAGCGTATGGAAGATATTGGAGTAAATTATATTATCTTTACTGATATTTCAAAAGACGGTATGCTTTCAGGTCCAAACCTTGCTCAGCTTGACCAATTACAGAATGCTGTTTCTTGTAATATTATTGCAAGCGGTGGTATCTCTTGTATAAAAGATATTTTAAATGTTTCAGCTTTAAAGCTATACGGAACAATAACAGGTAAAGCAATATATACAGGCAATTTGGATTTGAGAGAGGCTATAAAAGTTTCCTCACTTTCAGATGAAATGGTTAAATAAGGAGTACAAAATGGATTTTGATAAGTTTTTCCAAAAAAGTGATTTAATCCCTGCTATTATTCAAGAGCACTCAACAGGCGAGGTTTTAATGCTTGCTTATATGAACCGTGAATCTATCGAAAAAACCTTTGAAACAGGGTATACATGGTTCTATAGTCGTTCAAGACAAGAGCTTTGGAATAAGGGTGCAACCTCTGGTCATCTGCAAAAAATTGTAGATATTTATACAGATTGCGATGACGACACACTTTTAATTACTGTTGAGCAAACAGGTGCGGCGTGTCATACAGGTAATCACAGTTGTTTTTACACTAAACTAAAAAATTTCACACAGGAGAATGATTAATATGAGTAACGATGTTTTACAGGCTTTATATCAGACAGTAGTAGAGCGTAAAGAAAACCCACAGGAGGGTTCATATACTTGTTATCTTCTTGACAAAGGACTAGACAAAATCCTTAAAAAGGTAGGAGAAGAGTGTAGCGAAACTATCATTGCTGCTAAAAATAACGACAATGACGAAACAGTTTACGAAATCGCTGACCTTATCTACCACCTTACAGTAATGATGGTAAATCAGGGCATAGAAATGGATTCTGTTTTAGCCGAGCTTGACAAAAGAAGCTCAAAAACAGGCAACCTAAAGCAGTTTCATCAGGTAGATAAGAATAGCTAATTTTTTATGCTAATTATGAATGAATAAAATATTGTTTATATAAGCAATATACATAAACCCCTTAACTGATATTTGTCAGAATTATCAGTTAAGGGATTTTCTAATACTGTGTATTTATGAGGTGTATAAAATGAATGATATATATTTATTGGATTGTAGTGTTTTAGATGATGATAGTGTTTTTTATAAATACTACAACTTAATGTCTGCGTATAGAAAAAATAAAATAGATAGGTTAATACCCAGAAAAAGTAAAAATTTATCATTAGGTGCTGGAATATTACTTGATTACTATTTAAGACAACATAAATTACAGGAAAAAGAAATGGTATATTCTTTTAATCAAAGTGAAAAACCCTATTTTTCTAATTATCCCAATCTTCATTTTAATTTATCACATAGTGGCAATATTGCAATATGTGTTTTTTCAGATAAGGAGGTAGGGTGTGATATAGAACAAATTGATAAACCGCTGGAAGATGTAGCAAAAAGATTTTTCACAGAAAATGAGTATCGCTATATTTTTAAAAATACTCTCGATAGTGAAAAAGCAGAGAGATTTTATAGAATATGGACACTAAAAGAGAGTTATCTAAAGTTAACAGGTAAAGGTCTTAGTGGCGGGCTTGATTCCTTTTCTATAAAAATTAATAATGAAAATAATGTACTTGTTGAAAAAAACAGTAATCAAAATATATGTAAAGACAATGTTAGCACTGATACAGTATTTTTTAAAGAATACGATTTTAAAAATTATAAAATTGCAGTATGTAGTAATTGTAATAATTTTTCCCCAAGTATTGTTCAGGTGTCTATATAAATTTTATTATAGCATAATAAATAATATCTCAATAAAAACCTCACCGTCATATATTTACTCACAGTGTAAAATTTAGTGCATATCATAAAAGTAGGTTAATACTGTGTACTTATGGTAATTTGTATAGTTTATCAAAATACACAGTGTAACAGTTTAATATAAAAAATGCACTAAGCTTTGCCATTCTATAAGGAGTGAGTGTATGTCAGAAAAAGTAATTGCTTTGGCAGGAAATCCAAATGTAGGTAAAAGCACCCTTTTTAATGCACTAACAGGTATGAAACAGCATACCGGCAACTGGGCAGGCAAAACTGTGGGTAATGCTTTTGGTAAATATACATACAATGATATACAATATACTGTTGCCGATTTGCCTGGTACTTACTCTTTGTTGGTTACATCTAAAGAAGAGGCACAGGCAAGGGGATTTTTACTTAGTGATAATATTGATGCTGTTGTAGTTGTTACCGATGCTACTTGTCTTGAAAGAAACTTAAATCTAGTTTTACAAATATTAGAGATAACAGAAAATGTCATTGTTTGTGTAAATCTACTAGACGAAGCTAATAAAAAGAAAATCAGTGTAGACCTTGATGAGCTTTCGTTATATTTAGGTATTCCTGTTGTAGGTATGTGTGCAAGAAAAAATCAAGGAATAAAACTACTTAAAGAAACAGTAGAAGAGTTAGTGGGTAAAAAAAGAAAATATTATCCTGTTAAGTTAACTTACACAGACGAAATAGAAAACAATATAAAGCTTTTATCTAACAGCATTATTACCAATTGCTCTGATAAAATTAAAAGATATATTTCTTTAAGACTGCTAGAGGGCGATGAATATGTATTTACATTGCCAATTGTTAAAGATAATATAGGAGAAATATCTGTAGCACTGGCAGAAATAAGTACAGCTAAGTCATCTATAACCGAAAATAGAGATGTAATTGTTTCTGCAATAATGGATAAATGCGAATATATATATAAGAAAACCGTAACAGTAAATACTGCACACGGTAGTAATGGCGACAGAAAAATTGACCGTATTTTAACCTCAAAGCTAACAGGAATACCAATTATGCTGTTAATGCTAATGGTTATTTTTTGGTTAACAATAGTTGGAGCAAACTACCCCAGTCAATGGCTTAGCAATGGGTTTGATAGGTTAGGGGAGTGGCTAATTTATCAAATGGAGTATTTTGAAACTCCACCTTTTATTATCAGTATGATTATAGACGGAGTATATACAACAACAGCGTGGGTTGTTGCAGTAATGCTACCACCAATGGCTATATTTTTCCCACTATTTACATTGTTAGAGGATTTAGGCTATCTTCCACGCATTGCATACAATATGGATAGTATATTTCAAAAAGTAGGTTGCCACGGAAAGCAGTCTTTGAGTATGTGTATGGGCTTTGGTTGTAATGCCTGTGGTGTAACAGGCTGTAGAATTATTGACTCCCCACGAGAAAGATTACTTGCTATAATTACAAATTCTTTTGTGCCCTGTAATGGTCGTTTTCCTGCTATAATAGCTCTTATAAGTGCATTTTTGGTTGGAGTATCTAAATCTTTGGCAAATTCGTTTTATACTGCATTAATATTGATGATAGTTATATTATGTGGTGTTTTTATTACATTTGTTGTTTCTAAGGTTTTATCTGTTTCGCTACTAAAGGGAGAAGCCTCATCTTTTGCTTTAGAATTACCTCCTTATAGAAGTCCGCAAATTGGTAAGATAATAATAAGAAGTGTTTTTGACAGAACCTTATTTGTGCTTGCCAGAGCAGTTGTTGTTGCTATGCCTGCTGGTTTATTAATTTGGCTTCTTGCAAATATAAATATTTGCGATAATTCTATTGTCAGTTATATTGTAAATTTCCTACAGCCTTTTGCACAGTGTTTCGGGTTAGACGGTGTTATATTGTGTGCTTTCATACTTGGTTTTCCTGCAAACGAAATAGTTATTCCAATTATGATAATGTTATACAGTAATACCAATGCTTTAACAGATATGTCAAATTTAACTCAACTGCATACTCTTTTTACTGCTAATGGTTGGACAATTACAACAGCTATATGTGTAATTATTTTCTATTTAATGCACTTCCCTTGTTCTACAACCTGTATTACTATTTATAAAGAAACAAAAAGCGTAAAATGGACTATAGCATCTATACTTATACCTTTAATATGCGGTTTAACATTATGTTTTATGGTAAATAGCTTTTCTCTGTTGTTTACAAGTATATAAAACTTAATTATTAACCACCAAAACATTTTCAATAGCAAATTTAGATTATATCATAGAATTAAGGTCATGTTTTGACCTTTCGAAACTGGTTACCCTTATGAAATTTTAGAATTAATAATTGTAAAATATTTATTATATAAAAGATTTATAAAAGCTATTTATTTTCATCGTAAATGTGATATAATTATGTACGTGTATAAAAAGACAAATTTATAAGTAAAGAGGAATTTGTTATGGAAGCAAGAGATTATATAGTAATAGAAATTCAAGGAGAATACGCTGTTTTACAGGATATTTCAGACAACAGTCAGATATTTATAGCAATGGCATTGCTTCCTGTTGATACAGATGTAGATACAAAGCTTCATTACGAAAATTTAATGTATCAGATTGTTGAATAATCTAAATATATCAGCGTAACCAGCCTTGTAGCGTGCAGGGCTGGTTGTTTTTAAAATCGAGTATATGTGGTGTTAAAAAAACAATTTGTAATATACACTGTTTGTATAAAGCTTATTTATAGAATAGTGAAGGGGTGTATGAAATGCTTAATTTGTTAATTGGTCGTAGTGGCAGTGGCAAAAGTACATATTTGCGACAAATCTCAGAGAAATATATAAATCAAGGTAAGCCTGTTTTAGTGCTTGTGCCAGAGCAATTTTCTTTTGAAACAGGCTTATACTTTCTTGATAAAAACAGTAAAGCTATAAATGAAAATGTAAAGGTGCTTAGTTTTTCTACTATGAAAAAATATGTTTTTTCTCAAGTAGGTGGAGTAACTAATGATTTTTTAGATGAGGGAACCTCAAAGGTGCTTATGAGCCTTGCTATAGAAAGTTGTAGCGAACAGCTTAATCTATATCAAAAGCAAGTAAAAAATAAGAATTTTGTAAATGTAATGCTTTCTGCTATTAACGAGTATAAAAGTAATTGTATTACATCTGAACAGCTTTTATCGGTAAAGGCGAAAATTTCAAATAAAACTTTAAAACAAAAGCTTGAAGAAACTGCTTTGGTGTTAGATGCTTACAACGGATATGTAAACCAAAATCATATTCACCCACAGGATATACTCATATATCTTGCTCAAAGTATTGCAGAGAATAATATATTTAAAGGCTACACAGTGTTTATAGATGCCTTTACAGGCTTTACTATGGCACAGTATAAGGTTTTAGAAGCAATTTTCAGACAAGCTGACGATATATATTTTACACTTGCATCTGATTGCATAAATCAAAAGGTAGACACCAATAGCATACGCTTTAAGGTAACTATAGATACTTATTATAAAATCCGTGCTCTGTCTGAAAAATGTAATCAAACAGTTAGCCAGCTTTATTCTCCTTTTGAAAATAATTTGCGTGCTAAAGGTGAGGATTTACTTGCTATAGAGAAAAATTTATATGCCTTTCCTCAACAGCAATATAATGGCAATGTAGAAAATGTTTTTATGTATTCAGCAACTGATATATATAACGAGTGCGAATATGTGGCGTCTACAATAAAGCAGTTAACTACACAAGAAAATTACAGATATAACGAAATTGCAGTTGTTTGTCGTGACGAAGAACAATACAGAGGTATTCTTGATATTACCTTTGATAAATTTAATATCGGTTATTATATGGACAACCCTGTAAATATAAATTCAAAACCACTGGTTAATTTTATTCGCCACGCATTTGATGCAGTAAATAACAGCTATAACAGTGAGTCTATTCTACGTATGTTAAAAACAGGAATAACCCCTTATAGCTATCAGGATATTTCTCTTATAGAAAATTATCTTTATTCTTGGGGGGCAAAATGGAGTTTGCCATTTACTCAAAATATAAATGGCTTTGGTGGCGACCAAATGACGGAAGAGGATAAAGCTAAGCTTGAAAAAATAGAAAATATCCGTAATAAGGTTTATTCATACCTATTAAACTTCCATAAAAACACAGCCTTTGCAACAGGTCTTGAAATTTCAAAGGCTATTTCTCAATTGTTAAAGGATTTTAATGTAAAAAAGGTTATTTCCGATAAAATCAGAAGACTTAATCAACATAATAACCCTGAGCTTACAGATGAATATACAAAGGTATGGCGTAGCGTTGTAGAAGTAGTTTCAATGCTTGCCAATATTCTAGAAGATACAGTAGTCACAGGTAAGTATTATCACCAGCTGTTTACACTGGCAATTAATAGCCAACAAATAGCTAATCAACCTCTTTGTATAGACAGAGTTATAGTTGGTACAGCAGGTAGGGCACGACTTAATTCACCTAAAATTACTTTTATTATAGGTGCTGTGCAGGGTGTATTTCCGGCAGTACCAACAGATAATGGAGTTTTCAACGATAACGAGCGTCAATTGCTATTATCAAATGGTTTACAAATGAATTGTGGATTATCAGATTTATCTGCACAGGAGCAACAAAGTGCTTATTCAGCCCTTGCAAGTCCGTCAGAAAGACTATATATATCCTACTATACAAACACCATAAAAGGTGGCGGTGCGTTACCGTCTACTATAGTTACACAGGTTAATAAAATATTACCGCAACTAAAAACCACCCACCGCTGTAATATATACGATTTTGACCAAAGCCAGCTATGGTGTAAGCAACAGGCTTTTGAAAAAACAGTTGCCAACATAAGCAATACCGATGATAAAAACCAAGTGCAATTATTACAATATTTCAACCAAATTGAAGAATATAAAAGAATAATTGATAGTGTAAATACTTATAATACAAGTCAACAGCCAAGTATAAAAAAGGATACTGCTATAGCCCTATATGGCGAAAATATGCACCTATCACCCTCAAGAGTTGAAGATTTTTACAGCTGTGGATATTTGTATTTCTGTAAAAATGGACTAAAGCTCAAAGAAAGACGTAAACAGGGAATAGACAGCCTAGAGTATGGCTCTTTAGTACATTATGTAATGGAAAAATTTCTAAAGCAAGAAAATTTAGAGGATATTATTGAGAATATCTCTAATTACGATATTCCTGCTATAGTTTCAGAAATGGCAAGTCAATACATTGAAAGTGCCTTTGAAAATGGAGCTTTACCAAATCAAAAAACAAAATTTGCTTTTTTGCGTGCAGAGAAAAACTGTGTAGTTTTAGTTAACAGATTACTTTCAGAACTTAAAGTAAGCAGTTTTAGACCTGTTGATTTTGAATTATCTATAGGACTAAACTTAGAAGATAAGAAAAATGTTATAGATAAATATACCGTAAAAACTCGTGACGGAGAATTAAGTGTAGTTGGAATAGTAGACAGGGTAGACCTGTTTAAAAATCCTACTGACGGAAAAACATATATAAGAATAGTAGATTATAAAACAGGTGGAAAAGAAATGAAAAGGCTAGAGCTTGAAATGGGGCTTAACCTGCAAATGTTTATATATCTTTCTGCTATTCTTAAAAATGGTAAGAATTTATATGGTCAGGATTTAGCCCCTGCGGGTGTGTGCTATATGCCAGCAAATGAGTTTGCAAACACTGTTGCCACACAAACAACATTATCAGAAGACGATGTTAAGGGTGAACTTAAAAAGCACTATACCGCAAGCGGTTTGTTTTTACGAGATATTGATATAATAACTGCAATGGACACTACCCTTTCAGGTGAATATATACCAGTACAGGTTACAATAAAACAGCCTAAGAAAAAAGACAAAGACCAATCTCCTGTTATAACCTACCCATATTCCGAAAAAAGATTATTAGAGGGTGACCAAAATAGTGGAGATTTTAAGGCTGTTTTTGATTTGGTAGATAATAAATTAAAAAATATGTCGGATATGCTACTAGACGGTTATATTTCAGCAGTTCCAACTGCTGAAAACGGAAAAACCGAGGGTAAGCCCTGTAAATACTGCCCATATTCTAATAGCTGTATATTTAAGCAGGGTATGGCTGTAAATGAAATCCCTTCGGAAAAATCTGTAAAGGAGGTAAAGTAAAATGGCTGATGTAAAATGGAATGAAGAACAGCTACAGGCAATACAAGCTAAGGGTTGCTCTGTGCTGGTTTCTGCTGCCGCAGGAAGCGGAAAAACAGCAGTTTTAGTAGAACGAGTTATTCGCTTACTCGTTGATAAATCATCAGGTGTTATGGCTGACCAATTGTTAATTGTAACCTTTACCAATCTTGCAGCAGAAGAGATGAAAACAAGAATTAATAAGCGTATAACACAGCTTTTGGATAAATGTGCAGAAGACCCTACAATAGATGAAGCACACTTGCGTAATCAACAGTTGTTACTTGATAAAGCAAACATAAGCACTATAGATAGTTTTTGTAAAGAAATTGTTAAGCAGTCATATACTAGGTTTGATATATCTCCTGATTACAGAATAGGTGATTCATCAGAGTTAAAAACATTACAATGTCAGGCTATAGAGGAAATCGCAGAGCAATTTTATCCTCGAAAAGATTTTGCCCCAATAGCGTCACTGCTTACAACAACTACAAGGGACAATGACTTAAAGGGTGAAATTATTGAATTTTATAAATTCTTGTCAGCCTTGCCTTTCCCACAGCAGTGGATGGATAATACTATTAAAGAACTTGAAAATTCAAAGCTAGATGTTATGAATAGTCAATGGATGAAAATTCTAACAAATTCTGCAATAAGCAGAGGTAAGCTTGCTTTAGGGTTTATGAGTAAAAATCAAAGTATTTTTGAAAATCTTTATGATATATTTGTTGCCTCGCCTAAAAAATTGCAACAGCATAATGATGAAGTTGATTTTATAAATTCATTATCCTTATGTAACACAAGGGAAGATTTTACAGAATTTTTATTGAACCACGAGAATGTTTTCAAAATTCGTTCAGCACCTTTAAAGGTAGATGAGCACGACAAAGACCAGTACGAGGAATATAAAAAGAATCGTAGCTATATAAAAGATGTTATAGAGGAGCTTAAACAGTTTTTCTCATACAATTCTCAAGACCTGTTATCTCAACTCTACGCAATAACAGATATCACAAAGGTGTTGTTTGAGTTTGTAAATAAATTTTCAAATCAGTATACATTGCTAAAAAAGGAAAAAAACATACTGGATTTTGCAGATATAGAACGCTACACTCTATTAACTCTTGCACAGGTAGATGAACAGGGAGAGTTTACAGTTGATAACACTCCAAATAGTATTCGCTATAACATAACTGATGATGCTCGCAATCTTTCAAAAACCTATAAACAGGTTATAGTTGATGAATATCAAGATGTTAACCAGCTACAGGATTTAATTTTTAAAATTATAAGTAACAATGATAAAAATCTTTTTGTAGTAGGCGATGTAAAACAAAGTATCTATGGTTTTCGCCAAGCTATGCCAGATATTTTTATAGACCGTAAACACTCCTACAGCAACAGCAATTACCAGCTTGCACAAAATATTGTATTAAAGAAAAATTATAGAAGTCGTTACGGTGTTACTGATTATGTTAACTTTGTATTCCGCCAATTAATGAAAAAAGATTTAGGCAATCTTGAATATACCCCAGAAGATTATTTAGTTGCCGGTGCAACCTATATTGGTGATAATGATTTTGATGTTTATATTCATCTAAATAACCTACCGGTAAAAAATAGTAAAGTAAGAGATTTAGCAGAAGCTGAATGTATAGCAAAAATAATAAAAGAAAGCGTTGGCAAATATGATGTAACTACAGGTGACACCACACGCAAGGCACAGTACAGCGATGTTGCAATATTGATGCGTAGTGTAAAAAACACAACGATACTTGTAGATTATCTATCTCAACAAAATATTCCAGTAGTTACCGAAACAACCTCATCACTATTGGATTGTAAAGAGGTTCAGTTTATTATAAATCTTTTAAGAATTATTGATAACCCTTTGCAGGATATTCCTCTATATTCAGTTTTGGTAAGCCCTCTATTTGGTTTTACACCACAGCAAATTGCACAGTTAAGGGCAACAGGTGATAGAAAGACTTTTCTATATAAAAATGTAATGGATAACTCAAAAACCAACCCAGATTTAAAGGCGTTTGTAGATGAGCTGGAATATTATAGAGAAATTTCTGCTAATAATCCTACAGACATACTAATAAATATAATCTATCAACGCACAGCTATTACACAGCTTGTTTCAGCATTGGATAATGGTGAAATTATACTTAATAATCTTAGATTACTTCATAATTATTCTAAAAACTTTGAGAACGAGCAAAACAAAGGTGTTACTGCTTTTATTCGTTATATAGAGCACGCTATAGAAAATAATTCATCACTAGATGCCCAAACAGGCTCTAATACAGACGGTAACGCAGTAAGAGTTATGACAATGCACCATTCAAAGGGATTAGAATATCCTGTTTGTATTTTGGCAGGCTTAGGCAGAAAGCCTTTAAATTATACAAATAAAATGTATTTCGACAGAGAATTAGGTATTGGTATGCAGATGAAAGACTTAAAAACTGCTACCATTTATAAAACATTCCCTTATCTTGCAATAATAGATAAGAAAAAAGCTGATAGCGTTGCCGAAGAACTTAGAGTTTTATATGTAGCACTAACAAGAGCAAGAGAACAACTGCATTTAGTGGGTTCTTATGATAATTTGCCAAAGCGTATAAAAACAATATCATCAGAAATAGCCTTATATGGCGAAATTAAAAGTGATATGTTAATTTCTCATAACTCTATGCTTGATTGGACTATTGCTACTTCACTTATGATGAAGCCTGAAAAATCACAGCAAAAAAATCCTCTTTGGAAATTTGCCGATAAATTTTTTATTGAACGCATAGCTAATAATAACACTGTAAACCCTTTACCATATAGAGATGTATTTACAGAAATTATAGATGTTCAACTGCAAGAAACTATACAAGAGGATATTCTAAATGAGCAGACAGAACCTTTACAGAATATTGATGAATATACAGAAATAGAGTTTACCCACCCACTATTAGATATTACTACGCTGGATAACCGTTTTAACACAGAGTATAAATATCAAAATTCTGTAGATGTTCCCAGTGTTGTTACTCCATCTGCTATTGCTCATAGTCAAAGCAAGATTGTATATCTTGAGGATTTTGAATTTGAAGAAAAAGAACAGCTTACAGCAACCCAGCGTGGAACAGCAATGCATCAGTTTATGGAATTTGCACAGCTACACACAGCACTTGTGTCACCACAAGCAGAAATATTCCGACTGGTAAAAGAGGGATATTTATCCCCAAAACAAGGTGAATGTATAGATGCAACCTATATTAAAGCTTGTTTAGAAACTTCAATTATGCAAAGATATATAAAATCACCTAAAAAGTATAAAGAAGTAAAATTTGAAGCTATGGTTAAAGCAACTGAAACAGGCTTTGAAAATTGCAACGAGGAGCATTTGCTTCGTGGTGCAGTGGACTGTGCCTTTGAGGAAAATGATGAGATTGTAATTATAGATTATAAAACCGACCGTGTAAAAACAATGGAACAGCTTAAAGAGAAATACGCTATGCAGTTAAAACTATATAAATTAGGTTTGTCTGCAACATTGCATAAGCCTGTTAAGCAATGTGTTATTTACTCTTTCTATCTAAATGACTTTATAGAGGTATAAATATTGTGTATTATAAATGCAAGCTTTCAAATGTTTTTATACTTAAAATTATATACATTTTTAATCCTTTCTGTTAGCAAAAAAATTTGCATATAGCTGTAAAATGTGATAAAATGCAAATATATGTATATTGCTAAAGTGTGATATATACAAAGGGAAGTGAGCTTTATATGAAAGGTATTATTCTTGCAGGTGGTAAAGGTACCAGACTCTATCCGATGACACAAATTATTTCAAAGCAGTTATTGCCTATTTATGATAAGCCTATGATATACTATCCGTTATCTGTGCTTATGTTGGCTGGTATACAGGAAATTCTTATTATATCAACTCCAAACGACACACCAATGTACAAAAAATTATTAGGTGATGGTAGTAGAATAGGTATACGCCTGTCGTATCAGGTTCAAGAGCAACCAAAGGGTTTAGCTGAGGCATTTGTGTTAGGTGAAGATTTTATCGGTGATGATGATGTATGCCTTATTTTAGGTGACAATATTTTTTACGGACATTCCTTTACACCTATTTTGGCTGAAGCTACAAATTACATAAAAGAAAATGGCGGAGCAATGGTGTTTGGCTATCCTGTAAAAAATCCTACTGCCTTTGGTGTGGTAGAATTTGACAAGAACAAAAGAGTTATATCTATAGAAGAAAAGCCAACTAACCCAAAATCTAACTTTGCAGTACCTGGTTTATATTTTTACGATAACAGCGTTGTAGAAATTGCTAAAAATGTAAAACCAAGTGCAAGAGGAGAGGTTGAAATCACTTCCGTTAATAATTGTTATCTTGCGAATAATAAGCTTAGCGTAAGACTTCTTGGCAGAGGTATGGCTTGGCTTGATACAGGCACACCACAGGGTATGCTAAGTGCCAGCCAGTATGTAGAGGCAGTGCAGTCTAGACAAGGCTTTTACGTTAGCTGTATAGAAGAAATTGCATGGCGTAAAGGCTTTATTGACGATAACCAGCTAAGAAAACTGGGCGAAGAATTAAAAATGACAGATTACGGTCAGTATTTGTTATTTATCTTGGAGGAAAAATAATGAAAATTTTAGTAACAGGTGGAGCAGGCTTTATTGGTAGCAACTTTGTTTACTATATGCTTGAAAAACATACAGATTATGATATAGTTTGTTTGGATAAGCTTACCTATGCAGGCAATCTGCATACATTGGAAAAAGCAATGAAAAACAAGCACTTTAAATTTGTTAAAGGTGACATTGCAGATAAAGAATTTGTATTTGATTTATTCAAGCAGGAAAACTTTGATATTGTAGTTAATTTTGCAGCAGAAAGCCATGTAGACCGTTCTATTCTTGACCCTGCAATCTTCCTAAAAACTAATATTATTGGTACTCAGGTGCTAATGGACGCTAGTAGAGAATACAATGTTAAGCGTTATCATCAGGTTAGTACAGATGAGGTTTACGGTGATTTACCCCTTGATAGACCGGATATGTTCTTTACAGAAGAAACTCCAATACACACCTCATCACCATATAGTGCAAGTAAAGCAAGTGCAGATTTGTTAGTACAGGCTTATCACAGAACCTACGGTTTGCCTGTGACTATTTCTCGTTGCTCTAATAATTATGGACCATACCATTTTCCTGAAAAGCTTATACCTTTAATGATAGCTAACTGCCTTAACAATAAGCCACTGCCTGTTTACGGTAAAGGAGAAAATGTGCGTGACTGGCTATATGTAGAAGACCATTGCAGTGCTATAGATTTAATTATTCATAATGGTACTGTAGGTGAGGTTTACAACATAGGCGGACATAACGAAATGGCTAACATAGATGTTGTAAAATTAATTATACAAGCACTTGGTAAAAGCGAAGATTTAATAACCTATGTTACAGACAGAAAAGGTCACGACCGAAGATATGCTATTGACCCAACTAAGATACATAATCAACTTGGTTGGCTTCCTGCTACAAAATTCTCTGACGGTATCAAGAAAACCATTAACTGGTATCTTGACAATAAAGACTGGTGGGAAGAAATACTAAGCGGTGACTATCAAGCTTATTACGAAAAAATGTATGGCGATAGATAATATTTTGTAATATTACTGTATATAAAAAAGTTCTGCTTCACTGATAAAGGAAGCAGAACTTTTTTGCATTATTTATTAAAAATATGCTGGTTATTATAACCAAAAGTTAAACAGCTGAAAATAGATAACAAACCCTAAAGTATATACATTGCATAAAATAGAAATAATATATCTTACACGAGTAAGCACTTTTATTTCACTTTCTATAATAAGTGCTTTTAATGTAAATATTGCAGATACCAAACATAAAAGGGAGAATAAGCCTATTGCAATACATATAATAGTTATAACAGTTGGTGCTAATTCTACTGTGCAAAGAAGATAAACAGCTACTAAAATGGCTACAATAACCTTTGATAACTGTCCTACCAAAATTGCTTTACCGGCAGGTACAGGTTTGTATTTTTTTGCAAGCTTTTTAATAGCTTTAACAATAAGTGCTATTAAAGTAATACCTACAATAACTGCAAGAACTATAACAGATATAAACTCATATATAAGCAGGTCATTTTTTATATATGTAGTTGATGAACTTTCAAGCAATACTTTTCCATTTGAATTTGTTGTACTATATAAGAAACTACTATAGTCAGAAAAACAATAGATGTTATCACTAATGCGTGTTAATATAGGATTATCTTCAT
>JAXJTR010000160.1:0-8013 GCA_036309465.1 Acutalibacteraceae bacterium | reverse complement strand
CTGTACCACTTTTAAACTGACTCCAATATTTATTCATAATAAATGTCAATCCTTTCTGCGTATATATTTTTATTATAACCTATAGTGTTTAATTTGTAAAATAAAAGTTTATACTAACACTAAAACAAACCACCTCTTAGCAAAAAGCTAAGGGGTGGTTTGTCTGCATATATTAATTTTCTAACAATTCGTCAGCAAGTGAGTTTAACTGCTCTTGATTTGTAGCATTAATTGTTGATTTTATAGATACTCTATTTTCGCATAAAGTAATATTTTTCATAGACTCAAAATGCTCTATCATCTTCTTGGCTGCCATAGGTGCCCAAGTACCGTTTTCTATTATACCAACCCTTCTGCTTTGATAATTTTTAAGCTTTAGATGATATAAAAAGTCCTCTACAACTGGGAATAAGGCACCGTCATAGGTTGGGCTTGCTACAACAAGTCTGTCATATCTAAAGGCATCTTCTATAGCCTCTGCCATATCCTCTCTTGCAAGGTCTGCCATAGCTACCTTTACATCGCTTTTTTCCTCTAGCAATGCTTTTAACTGATGTGCCGCTTTTGCTGTGTTACCGTGCATTGAAGCATAGGCTATAAAAATACCCTTATCTTCAGGACGATAGCTACTCCAAATATCGTATTTCTCTATGTAATATTCAAGATTTTCATTTAAAATTGGTCCGTGTAATGGGCAGATAGTTTTAATATCAAGTGCAGAAGCTTTCTTTAATAATGCTTGAACCTGTGCACCGTATTTGCCAACAATATTTATGTAATATCTTCTGGCTTCGCACGCCCAGTCCTCTTCTGTGTCTAAAGCACCAAACTTGCCGAAACCGTCAGCAGAGAACAACACCTTATCTTTAGAATCGTAAGCAACCATAACCTCTGGCCAGTGCACCATTGGTGCCATAATAAAGGTTAATGTGTGTTCACCTAAATTAAGGGTGTCACCCTCTTTTACTGTAAGAGCTCTACCAGTTACATCAAAATCAAAAAACTGCTTCATTACTGTAAAGGTTTTTGCATTACCAACTAAAATAGCCTGTGGATATTTTTCTGCAAATAGCTGTATATTAGATGCGTGGTCAGGCTCCATATGGGACATAACCAAATAGTCAGGCTGTCTGCCTTGTAGAGCATTATCTAAATTTTCTAGCCATTGCTCTGTTGCTCTTGCATCTATTGTGTCCATTACAGCAATTTTTTCATCTATTATTATGTAAGAATTATATGAAACTCCGTTTGGTATTATGTATTGACCCTCGAATAAATCTAAAGTTTTATCGTTGGCACCTATATATTTTATACTCTCTGAAATGTATACATTAGACATATTAATCACCTTTTTATTTATATTCTATAAGAAACATCTTACACTAACCTATAAAAAAAGTCAACCTTATCACACAATCGGCATTTTATACCAATTATTTAAGTCTATTTGCTAATATTATAAATCCACAAGTGAAATAAGATTTGTTGCGGTAGTTATCTTTGATATTGTATATAATTTTTATAATTTTCGCAAACAGAAAACCCTCCAAAATCCCCTTGACATTACTACAAATACATCGAGGTCATTGTATATATAAACATTGTACTTTTCAAAAATATAAGGTATAATTTTATTCATAGACAATTTTGCAATCTTTACACTATCTGTTAGAAAAAATGTGTACTATACAGCTTACATAAATTTACCACTTGTATAAAATTTAAAATTAAAACTATTAATAGGAGAATTCTAATGAGCACACTTACAGAATATCTAAATACTATTTTCAGTTGCAATCCCATAAAAACCATAATAAGTAAACCTGCAAAAAAGGAAAATTCATATAAAAAAATCATTATTGAAAATAAATTAAATTATTACCAATGTGCAAAATATACCGAAAAGCAGGTATTTCACGATAATATAAAGCCAGAGGAAATAACAGACTATTGTGCAAAACTGTTAAACGAAGATTACAAACAGCTAAATAGCTTTAGCGAAGGCTATGAGTATATGCTAATGGTATCTAAAAAAGGAAAAATCAGCTACAAGAAAAAACAGCTTTCAACAGCCTGTACCCACAGCACCGCCACAAAATCTACAGACAGCCACAACAGACAGAAAAACTACATAATCCAAGAGGGTAGCGATGTTCCGCCATTGGTTGATATGGGGATATTTACTAAAGAGGGTAAAGTTGTACGAAGTATGTACGACAAATTTAAGCAAATTAACCGTTTTATAGAGATAATAGACGACTCAACAAAGGACATAAAAAAAGATGTTATTAATATAATTGACTTTGGTTGTGGTAAATCGTATCTTACTTTTGTGGTATACTACTACTTTACCCATATAAAAAACCAAAATGTGAATATTGTAGGCTTAGATTTAAAAGAAGATGTTATAAAAAAGTGTAACCAATCTGCGGAAAAATATGGCTATACAGGACTAAAATTTGAGTTAGGTGATATAAATGGCTACCAGTGCGATTTTGATGTAGACATTGTTATTACACTACACGCTTGCGACACTGCCACAGATTTTGCCTTATTTAACGCTATAAGCTGGAACGCAAAAATGATTTTCTCTGTGCCTTGCTGTCAGCACGAGTTAAACAGCCAAATAAAAACCGATGATTTTGCTTTATTTACCAATTATGGCATAATACAGGAACGCTTTTCTGCCTTGGCAACAGATGCAATAAGGGGAAATCTTCTTGAATATTGCGGGTACAAAACTCAGCTTTTGGAGTTTATCGACTTTGCACATACCCCCAAAAATATTCTTATTCGTGCTGTAAAACGCAACAGCACAAGTAATAAAACAAAAGAAAAAGCACTTACACAGGTTAATAATGTAATAAAAGAGTTTAATCTTTCCCCTACCCTTTACAGACTTTTGGAAGAAAAACATTATTTATAATATTGAAATAGCAAAAACTGACCAACAGATAAATTGTGTTACTGTTGGTCAGTTTTTAGATATCACATTTAGTCAAAAAAATATATAATCACTAAATAACTTTACCTTTTATCTCTGCGGTAGTTATTATCCCAAAAGTTCTACTATCGATACTGGAATTATAATTATCACCAATAACAAAAAACTCATCCTCTTTTAGTGTATAACTAACATCCGACTCATAATGACAGCCTTTTAACGGATTTCTGTTTACAATTACTTCACCATCGCAAGATGAAATGGTATCACCAGGAACCGCTACAACACGTTTTATATATTCTAAGTTGCTATCGGTATATTGTTTAGCAAACACAATTATATCATTATGAGAAATGTTAGATCTAGTACTAATCCGCTTATCAATAAACACAAACTGACCAGCACTATATGTTGAGTACATAGAATTACCTATTATTTGTGTAACACCAAAGTTCTTAATTAATAAACTAAGCAAAATAACAGATATTACAACCAGTGCATATTTTACAAATTTTATCGATTTCATCCTACACCAACATTGCTTATATATAAATTTTTTGTTACTAATAAAAACAAAAGACCTATTATCAGTATTGCTACAACTATAAGCAGAAATTTAGTTATATGCCTCATAAATAATATCTCCTTGTTTGTATTTAATCTTTAACATTGAAGAACAACTTCTTTAATAAACTAATTAATTATACGCTGAACGTTTTTTTATTATAAATAGTGAAATAATATTACAAATTATAATTAATGAAATGATTATGATAATAGCAACGGATATATCAATTTGCTTATGAGACGATATATTTACTAAACCATAAAAGTCAAATGTGTTTTTCAATACTGCATAACAACAATTTTTAATCTCATATTCACTAAAGATTGGGATAATATATAGATATGTAGAAATAGCACATATACTTACAATGGCATTTTTGAAAATTACGCCTAATAAAAAACCTATGGATGCATATGTAATAGAGATAAGACACATAACTCCCATTTTAGTTATTGTATTGGTATACATTTCGAGACTTCCAACATTAAATTGATCAACTGGAAACTGTTTGCATATACAAGAGTAAAAAACAATGCTGGAAATTTTACTCAAAAACGTTGCGAATACAATAACACCAATTACGATAGCAGTAATGGACAATAATTTACACAAATAGTAATTATTTCTTCCATATCTTAAAATTTTATGCTTAAATATTTTGTGCTTATAGTCAGTTGTTGCCAATAACGTACCCATTATACCAAACAATAACGGAAAAACTAAAATACTAATTTCTAAAATATGTGATACCGAATACTGTGGTGTTGCAACATAAATCGATCTACAAACAGTATCATAGCAATATAATATAGTGTTATCTACTGTCGTAGTTCCATCGTTGTTTTCTACAATATTGTAGTTTTCGCTATTTAAATCTTCTTCTATATTTAATCCATTTTCCTTATAGTAATTCTCCATATATACATATTCATCATATGATGTAGAAATATACTGGTACTCCATAGTCAAAAGAATTCCATTCACAATAACAACTACAACTAATAAAGCCAATATTATTTTAGAATAATGCATATATCGGAAATCAAAAGCAAGGTTTTTCTTTATTCTATTCATTCTTATAATGCCTTTCATAAATGTTTTCCAATTTAAACTTATCTTTATTGTATTCATCTGTTACATTACTTATATTTCCATTATTTATTATGTATACATCATCAACAATCCCTTCATAAAACGAAAATTGATGACCAGTTAAAATCACACAAGTATTTTCCGATAATTTCTTTATATCATCTCGCAACTGCTTCATTGTATCGTAGTCTAAACCATTAGATATTTCGTCCATTATTAATATTTTAGGTTTTAATATTAATTGTAGTACGAGTGCCAGTTTTTTTCGTTGTCCATACGAATAACTTTTTACTTTTCTAAGCAACAATTCTTTAGTAAAATATTTTTGGGAAATCAAAAACACTTCTTTTGATGATATGGAAACTGTTTCAGACATGATAAGTAAATTTTTCAACCCAGACATATTGTCATAAAAAGGACAATCATCCCAAACAATTAATGTTTTTTCCCGTATTTTTTCTATGTCACAATTATTACACAATATTTTCCCATCAAAACTTTCCAGTCCAGCAATACATTTAATTAATGTTGTTTTTCCAGCCCCATTAGGTCCCATAAAGAAGGTGATTTTATTACTATCGACAGTGAAGTTAGACTCGTTGATTATAGACACATTCTTATATTTCTTTGAAAAATTTTCAAAACTTAACATAAGCCACCTCTGTTGTCATAATGCTGTAACGATTGCAATGCTATAAACTTTGTTTTTATCCGAATATTTGTTTTTATTTAACTAATTATTATATACTAAACAATACAATTAAACATCCCAAGACCAGTCTGCTGAACCAGAACGATAAATTTGTACTCTATCGTTAACATCAGTATTCCAACCAATGGTAATACCTGAAATCTCTGCACCAACAAGCAAAGTATGCTTACACAAAAGAGAATATTTAGTATTTGTTGATCTTGCTTTTTCTTTACTTATACCTTTGCAATTAACTAAAATACCGCTACGTGTCTGTGTAGCATCATAAGCAGTAATTTTAGAACTATTTGTTGACCAAGTTATTGAATCCTTAGACCAACATAAATATTTTACACCTCTTGTAGCCCAAGTAGAATATGTCGCTGCTGAAGCACCAAAAGAACCTAGCACAAAACTAAGCATAAGTGTTGCAATTACAGAAGCCTTAGCAATTTTTCTTTTCAATGCAATCATCCTTTCTATGTACAAATATATTACAGCATTGCAACTGTCCGCATTATTGTATCACAATACCAAAAAGAAAACAAGAATAAATTGTTAATAATTTGTTCATGTTCCAATATTTGTTAAGAAACCATAATTTTTATATAACCCTTACAACAGTTTTGTTCATTTAGTATTACATTACCTATAAAAGTCTACATTACTAACAACAGATTATCAACAAATCATAAGACGCAAAACAATTGATTTTAGTTCAAGACAATAGGTTCATAGTTTTGCGTATTTCAATAAGCAACTTTTATTATACGCAATTCTTCCTGTAATTAAGGTAATTTTCAAGAATAATAGTGGCGGCAACAGTGTCTACCACTTTTTTTCTTTTTTTGCCTCTTGTGTCGGTAGTATTTAGAAAATTATGTGCTGTTATGGTTGTGCCTCGTTCATCCTGCATTGCAACAGGCAAGTTACATAGCTGTTGTAATTTTTCTGCAAAAGCTCTTGCGTTTTGGGCACTTTCTCCCTCGCTACCGTCCATATTTTTTGGCAAGCCTACAACAAGCATTTCTGCTTTTCTTTCTTTAACATATTCGGCTATTTTATCTGCCACAAAGTCTAAATCTTTGCTTTCTATCATTCCTAAAGGAGAAGCCAGCATTTCGCCTTTGTCGCATATTGCAAGTCCTGTTCTTGCTTTGCCTAAATCTACTGCTAAAATTATCATAATATTACCAAGGCTTAACTGTTTTTGTAAGCTCTGTTACAGATTTTAAGCCTTTTTCCTCTAAGAAATTATTAATACCCTCGTTAATTTTAATAGGAGCATAAGGGTCTTTAAACAATACTGTACCTATCTGTAGGGCTGTTGCACCTGCTATAAGCATTTCTACAGCGTCTTGCCATGTAGAAATACCACCCATACCGATAATAGGAATATTTACAGCCTGTGCTACCTGATATACCATTCTTACAGCAACAGGGAACACCGCAGGGCCTGACATACCACCTGTGTTATTTCTGATAATAGGTCTGCCTGTGTTAATATCTATACGCATACCTGTAAGAGTGTTAATCATAGAAATAGCATCTGCACCCTCTGCCTCGGCTGACTGGGCTATTGAAACTATATCTGTTACATTTGGCGAAAGCTTAATAATAAGTGGCTTTTTACAATACTGTCTTACAGCCTTGGTTATAGCACCAACACTTTCGCAAGATGTACCAAACTGAACACCGCCACTTTTTACGTTAGGGCAAGAAATATTTAGCTCTATCATATCTACATCAGTATCAGAAAGCTTTTCTGCCATTTGGCAGTAATCCTCATAGCTGTTGCCTGCAATATTTGCAATTATAACTGTATCCTGTTGTTTTAGCCATGGCAAATCCTTTTCTATAAAATGGTCAACACCAGGGTTTTGCAAACCAACTGCATTTAATATGCCAGATGGAGTTTCTGCTATTCTTGGTGCAGGGTTACCGGGACGAGCCTTTAAGGTAATACCCTTACAAGAAATTCCACCAAGAACTGACAGCGGATAAAATTCGCCATATTCGTGGCCAAAACCAAATGTGCCTGAAGCTGCTATAAGAGGGTTATTAAATTCTACCCCTGCAACCTTTACCTTTAAATCTGCCATTACCAAACTACCTCCTCTGCATTATAAACAGGGCCTTTTTTACATACATGGCTGTGCTCTTCATTACCGTTTTTGTCAAGAGTTTTGCAAGCACATACTAAACACGCACCAATACCACAGCCCATTCTCTCCTCTAGTGATACCTGACAAGGTGTGTTATTATCCTTACAAATTTGTGCCAAAGCCTTTAGCATTGGTGTAGGACCACAAGCACAAACTAAATCTACATCATTAATAACTGTTTTTAATACATCTGTTGTAAAACCGTGTATTCCAAAGCTACCGTCATCAGTAGCAACATAAACCTTTTGGCAAACCTTTTCAAAATCATCTGTTAAAATAACAGCATCTTTATTTCTAAAGCCAAGAATAGCTATAGCCTCGCTAGCCTGTTTTGCACTGTATAGCATAGGTGGAACACCAATACCACCACCAACAAAGGCAACCTTTTTACCCTGTGGAATTTCAAAACCGTGGCCTAAAGGTGCAAGTATGTCTATTTCGTCGCCAACCTTTGACTTTGATAATATATCTGTACCCTCGCCCTTAACCTGAAATACTATTCTAAGGGTTGTATCAGTTGCATCGCAAATAGATATAGGTCTGCGTAAGGTTT
>JAXJTR010000159.1:0-3928 GCA_036309465.1 Acutalibacteraceae bacterium | reverse complement strand
CCACAGTAATAAGCTTTGCAAATTTTTTTACTTTTACAAAGCAAAACTTTTCAAAGGTTTCAAGAGCCTTTTCTTTGCTACCTTCTTTTTTTATCAGTACCTTGTAAAAAGCAATAGATGGCAATATCTGTTTTAAGTGAGTTTTAACACCATCAGGTGCATTTTCATTTTCTTGTATATACTGTGCTGTAAGCTCGTAAACCTCACCAAGTAAGCAACCTAAACCGTTTTTCTTAAATTGCTTCATCAAGCCTCTTGGTCTAGGCTGGTTATTTATATACTTTTTTGCAAGCTTTAACGCTTTTTTCTTATCCATAGTTAACCTCCACACATTAAATGAAACTTGTAATAAATATTTCTAAGCCGATAAATATAAGAATTGTGCCACCTAAGATTCCTGCTTTACCTGCAAGCTTTTTGCCTGCCTTCTTACCAATTAAAAGACCGATATAGCAAATAAAAATAGTTATCACACCTATTAACAAACAAGCTATAAGTGCTTCTATTCCGTTGTAATCAGAAATTGTAAAGCCAACCGAAAGTGCATCAATAGAAGTAGCCACACCTTGAATCAAAAGAGCCTTAAAGCCTACAGCAGGTTTTTCATCCTCAGAATCCTTATTCTTAATACCATCATAAAGCATTTTACCACCGATGTAACCAAGCAAACCAAGAGCAATCCAAGGAATACTCTTTTCAAAAGCACCAAAAAGCTTTGCTACCGTAGAAACGCATATCCAACCAATAAGTGGCATAGCAAACTGAAAAAAAGAAAACACACCAGCCACACCACACATTCTTGCCTGCTTCATTTTTGGTTCGTTAAGACCATTTGCAAGAGATACCGAAAAAGCGTCCATGGCAAGTCCTGCACCCAACATAATACTTGTAAAGAAAAACGAAAATCCTAAATCCATTTTAAATTCCTCCTATATTTAGTTTTTTTGGAAATAGAAAAACCCAAGTATAGCTTAAAAACTATACTTGGGTAAGAATTCAAAATAAAAAGACTCCATGTATAGTTTTACCTCTATACATGAGTCTCGCAATTTAAAACAAGCCAGACCAAAAGGTCAGTATGTTGACTT
Organism: Acutalibacteraceae bacterium; assembly: GCA_036309465.1. Taxonomy (GTDB): domain Bacteria; phylum Bacillota; class Clostridia; order Oscillospirales; family Acutalibacteraceae; genus CAG-964. The sequence goes on along the minus strand of JAXJTR010000159.1, from coordinate 2,840 downwards.
ATTACGATATTTCGCTTGCTACTCCCTCATGGGTTCAATATATGTTACTACATAATAATCTGTTTGTCAACAGCATTTTAAATATTTATTGATAAATCTAGATTTACAGGCTTTTCAGGACATTTCTTTTATCTCATTAGCCCATTGCTCTGGATAAAGCACCAACAATTCTTCATGCTCCATATCAAACTCATGAATTACAGGGTTTACAAAATGCTTCTTGTATCTTTCTAAATATTGCATACCCATCTTCTTTGCAAAGAAACAATGTACTGTTGTTCCCTGAACACTGATATCATTTTCAAGTGGTGTAATTAAATCTGAGTAAAACTGATTATACACACTTTCCTTTTTGATAAATGGTAATCCACCGTTACCAATGCCAAACATTTCCATAAATTTATCACGGTATGGTGTATGTTTCTTTTCTACTAAACCTTGCAGTAGCTTTGGATATTCACCCGTACTTACAATTTTATACATAAGTGGAATAGTTATCTTACACTTTAATTTAGCTTTCCATAACCTATCCTGGTCTAAATCTGAACTACCTAAAATGGCATGGTCAATATGTATATTCTGTCTTTCTACTAATAAACCAACAAAAGAACCACCGAGAGAACAGCCGTAAGCTGTTTTGATGTTGCCACCATGGTTTTCTATGATATATTTTTCTATCTTTTCTGTTTGTGAAATCATATCATCAAATATATATTCTTCAGTTTCATCAAAACCATCATAAGAAACACATACTACCCTAAAATTTTCCTTTAACAACGGAATTACTTCTCCAAAATTCAGTTTCCAATGACAGCAAGTTCCTGGCAAAAGCAATATTACAGAATCATTTTCTTTTCCAAATTCATAAAATTTCATTTCTACACCCTCTTTTTTGATTAATCATTTCATAAAGTTTAAGCATATCAAATTGATTATACCACACATAATTACTGTGCATAACTTACAAGGTTCGTTTATTATAATAACAGTAAAGTAGCTCAAACACAACATACAATTGTGCTACCTTATAAATTACCGAACATTTTTGAAAGTTTGTATGGAGATTTAATGTAGATAGACAACACAATCTAAATTTCAGACTATTTTTAAACTATTAATAGATAACAAAGCTCTATACAGAAAATAAAAACATCTATTGACTGAAACAAAATTATTAAATATAATATATGTAAAGAATGATATTTTACATATAACGAGGTGATGAAAATGACAGATTACAGAAAGCTTTGTATAGAACTGTTTGGTACTGATGATGTTGATAAACTCAAAGCTATCGCATACAAAAAACATTCTGGTAAAAAAAATAAACTCAGTGATATAGACATAGAAGAAGCTTTTGTAATGCAACAGCAGGGTAAAACAGTAGAGACGATAGCTAACCACTTTGGTGTGAGTCGTCAAACTATGTCTAAGTATCTGAACAAAGATTATCCTGGTTATACTCTACGTCTTGATTTTATGCATAAAAGAAAAATCTGTACCAAAATATATGTGGATTTCGAAAATGAAAAGATACGCATTACAAACTCTGTCAGTAATCCGATATATACTGCCTTTGGAGTCATAGAAAATCCAACATGGGAAGATTTTCAGGATTTTTTGGCTGAGCGTTGTTTTCCGGAGGACAGGTTTATGGCAAAAACTATCCTTAAACAGCTTGGTATATCAAGTGGTTATGACCCTCTTGAAATCATTAGAAAAACTCAAGGGCGAATGGCAGAGGATAATCAGTATATCAAAATTACTACGATAAAATGAGGTGTGTAATGAAAACTATAGATATGACCAATTATGACATCATAAAAACAAAAGCCACATCATCAAAAGGGAATAAGATGAAATGGCTACTAAATGAATATTGGTATAAACAGGATCATATGGGTTACGAAGGATTAAGCGAGGTTGTTGTATCACAGCTTTTGAAAAAATCAAATGTAACTGGTTTTATCGAATATGAACCAATAAAAATCAAGTATAACCTTGCAAATAAGAATGGTTGTTTATCACACAATTTTAAAAGTAATGAAGAAATAATCATTACGCTTGAACGTTTGTACAAACAACACAAAGGAAAATCATTAGCCTACAAATTATCAAGCATATCAGAAGTTGAAGAAAGAATAAAGTATACCGTTGATTTCGTTGAGAGTGTAACAAATCTAAAAAAAGTAGGTGCATATTTTTCAACTATGCTACAGTTAGATGCATTTTTTCTCAACGAAGACAGACAGAACAATAATATTGCTTTCATTTTCAACGAAAAAACAGAAGAATATAGCTTCTGTCCTTATTTTGACTTTGGCTTGTCTCTGCTTGCTGACACAAACGACTACCCATTAGATGTAGAAAATACAGAATGTATTAAGCACATAAGCTCAAAGCCATTTAGCCTTGATTTTGATGAACAGGCAGATGCTGCTACTAATCTATATGGTGACAATGTAAAGTTCTTCTTTACCAATCAGGATATTGAAAACATTTTGAAGCTTCTTGAGGAATACTATAACAGTGACATAATAACCCGAGTCAAAACGCTATTATTCAATCAAAAAAGAAAATATAATTATATGTTTTAATAATAAGAAAGACGTGGTTGTATAATTATGTTGGTAAGGATGGAATCACCTATCTCTTACTTGTTCAGAGTAAATATTTCAAGTCGAAAAATCTCAGCAAAAGTAGTGTTTGTAATAACCTACTAATGCTGAGATTTTCTATATATGTTTAGATTTATTAGAAGCTTACAGCAAAACCATCTGTTATGGTTTTTCAAAATGCTATCAATCCTTTTTGCTGATATACTCTATAAACTCTGGTGT
>JAXJTR010000158.1:0-14513 GCA_036309465.1 Acutalibacteraceae bacterium | reverse complement strand
ATAATCACCCCTTTGCAAAATATAAAAGATTAAATAATAAATATATAATTAAATACAAATATAATAAAAACAAGCGACAGCACACAGGCTATCGCTTGTTCTTTGTAATATTATAGATTGTTTTGAAAATTAAAAGCAATGTTAAATAAGCATTATTATAAGAAAATATTGCAAACAAAAATAAGGTTATTTTTTGATATCAGCTACTAAGTTAAAGCGAGGATACCCCATATTTTCAAGAATATTATCAATTTTAATAAGTGACTCTTCTTGTGCCTTAGGTATACATACTGTTGTGAATATATCGTTATAATTTCTTGAGATTTCACTAAATTCAAATATACTATGTGTGATTACTTCAACTTTGACATTGTCGTTGTCAACCGATGTTATTGTGATTTTCATACGAATCATAGCTGTATTATCATCATTATCCTTAGATTGATATAACTCTGCTTCTGTTTGCATTTGAATACTTGTTGATTCAGATTTGTCTAAATCAAATTTAAAGCTTGATTCTGTAAAATATAGTTTTAATAATTTTGCTGTTATATCCATTATGATTTTTTTACCTCCTGTAGAGATGTACTTGAAACTGTTTCTGCAATTTTAGTGTAATTTTTTAAATTATATTCTGTTACCATATTCTGTATTGATTTTGTCACTGGTAACGCAATATATACAATTTCTCTTTCTTTATTATTAAAGGAATTACTTAAAGTATTGATTATAAATTGATTTATAGAAATCCCTTGTTCCTGAGATGCAATATCAATTTTTTTGTGGAGTTCTGCTCCTACTCTAACATTAAAACTTCCACTATACTCTTTCTCAGGTTTTTTTCCAAAATGTTCACACATTTGAATATAATCATCAATACAAACTTCAAAAGCTTCTTTCAATTCAGCCATTGTATTTCCGTAAAAATTAAGAGAGTCATCAATTCCTAATACACTACCAACAAAAATTTCATCTTCAATAGACATTTCTATTTTTGCATGATAGCCGTTATATTCTAATAAGTTTTTCATTTTGATTACCTCCTAAAAAACTAATTTACTCCACTTCTCCTATATCTTTTAAAAATTTTCTAACCATTTTTACATGATAAGTGTATAATTCTTTTCCGGGGTGTGGACCATCAAATGTTAATATTCTTTTTGTTTTATTGTGAAAGTATTTTAATGAAGATCCTCTGCCACCTTGATATTTACTGCAACCACATTCACTCATCAATTTGTCAAGTTTACTAACGGTAAAATTTTTAGTTATAGGATTTTTAAATAAATCATTAATATATTTCTCTTTTTTACCCAATTATTTGACACACCTCCAACTGCAACTAATTTATAGTTGCAGTATATCATATGCCATATAAGATTTCAAGCTATTTTTAGTGTACCTATATATATTCCTAAAAAACATAAATGTTGTACTATTTTGTGCATATTTAAAAGTAATTTTTAAAATTATATGTAATATTAATGTTTAATCAAAAATATCTTCATTTTTATTATAATAATGTAAATGGTTTATAAACTAACAAAACAGGCAGTATGCTTTTGCAGACTGCCTGTAAATTTTAATATGATTATTTTGTTTTTTGCAAACTAAAATTATCTAACAGTAGAGCCTACTTCCATATCGTCTGCAAAGATAATCTTTACAGTGTCGCCACTGTCTGCAGCAAGAATCATACCACAGCTTTCAACACCGCATAGCTTAGCAGGCTTTAGGTTTGCAACTAATATTACGTTATGTCCTATTAAATCTTCTGGCTTGTAATACTGTGCAATACCGCTTGCTACTGTTCTTTCGCCAACACCATCGTCTAGTGTTAGTTTTAATAACTTCTTAGCCTTCTTAACTGGCTCGCAAGCTATAACCTTAGCAACTCTAAGACCAACCTTTACAAAATCGTCAATGGAAATTTCTGGCTTCTCTTCAACCTCAACCTTTGGTTTGTCTGCTTTTTCTTCAGCAGGTGCGTTGTTCTTAATAATGCTATTAAGCTCATCAATTTCCTTTTCAACATCAATTCTTGGGAAAAGAGCCTCGCCCTTCTTTACTGTTACATCAGCAGGAAGAATATTGAACTTATCTGCATTGTCGTATGTTGCACATTTTTCGCAAGCACCAATTTGCTCAAGAGCCTTTGGCATTGTTGTAGGCATAAAGGCAGAAAGAATTGTTGCAACAATTCTAATTGTGTCAAGTAGGTTATATAAAACTGTTGCAAGTCTTGTACGCTTTGACTCGTCCTTAGCTAAAACCCAAGGTGCAGTTTCGTCAATATATTTATTAGCACGAGAAACAACCTTGAAAATTTCAGCAAGTGCATTGTTTAGCTGTGTTACATCAATATAGCTGTCTACTGCACTTCTTAAAGCAGTTGCTGTTGCAATAAGGTCGTCGTCAAACTCTCCTGCTTCACGCTCTGTAGGAAGAGTACCGCCAAAATATTTTTCAACCATTGCAACAGTACGAGAAACAAGGTTTCCAAGTCCGTTAGCAAGGTCAGAGTTAATTCTGTTAATCATAATCTCGTTAGAGAATGAGCTATCTGCACCCAATGCCATCTCACGCATAATGTGGTATCTTATAGCGTCTGGGCTGTAGCGTTTACCTAGGATAAATGGGTCAATAACATTGCCCAGTGATTTTGACATTTTTTGACCGTTAAAGGTAATCCAACCGTGTACAGCAAGATGCTTTGGCAAAGGTAGTTCAAGAGCCATTAGCATTGCAGGCCATATAATAGCGTGAAAACGCATAATGTCCTTTGCAACCATATGAACATCGGCTGGCCAAAACTTGTCGTAATCCTCAAAGTTGTCGTTTTTAAAGCCTAAAGCAGATATATAGTTTGACAAAGCGTCTATCCATACATATACAACGTGCTTATCGTCAAATGTTACAGGAACACCCCATTTAAAGGTTGTTCTTGATACACATAAATCCTCAAGACCAGGCTTAATAAAGTTATTAACAAGCTCTATAGCACGAGTTTTTGGTTGTAGATAGTCTGTTTCGGTAAGTAGCTTTTCTATTCTGTCAGCAAAAGGTGACATTTTTAGGAAGTACGCTTCCTCCTTAGCCTCTGTAACCTCTCTGCCACAGTCAGGGCACTTTCCGTCAACAAGCTGGCTGTCTGTCCAAAAGCTTTCGCAAGGTGTGCAATATTTTCCTGTGTATTCACCTTTATAGATGTAGCCTTTATCATAAAGCTCTTTAAAAATTTTCTGTACTGTTTCTATATGATAATCGTCAGTTGTGCGGATATATCTGTCATAGCTGATGTTCATATATTCCCAAAGACCTTTGAAAATCTCTACAATCTCATCAACATACTGCTTTGGGGTAACGCCCTTTTCAGCAGCCTTTTGTTCAATTTTAAGACCGTGCTCATCGGTTCCTGTTAGAAACATTACATCATAGCCCTGCATTCTTCTGTATCTAGCAATAGAGTCACAGGCTACTGTTGTATAGCAATGTCCAATATGTGGATTGCCAGATGGATAATAAATAGGCGTTGTAATGTAATATTTTTCTTTACACATTCCCTTTACCTCCTGTACTTATATTATAATGTGCAATACCATTTTATAAAAATCAGTATAACAATTATTATATCATTACAGGCTAATTTTAACAAGTAGAAAGAACTTATATTTTTGCGGTTGATGCCCAAATCTTATTGTTTTTATATTGACAGTTTAAGAAAAATAGGGGATAATAATATAATATAGCGAAATAGTAGCGAAAAAATTATGGAGGAATAAATATGCGTGCTTTTGTAACAGTTTTGGGTAAGGATACAGTAGGAATACTAGCAAAGGTTTCTTCAGCTTGTGCAGAAGAAAATATTAGCGTTTCTGAGGTTACTCAAAGTGTACTACAGGATATGTTTGTAATGATTATGTTGGTTGATATGGATAATTCTAAAAAATCAATCAGCGAAATGCAGTTAAAGCTAGATGTGCTTGGTGAAGAAATGGGATTAAAAATCCATATTATGCACGAGGACATTTTTAACTCTATGCACAGAATATAATCAGCATTAAATAACTGCATAAATATTGGAGGCTAATGGAATGATTAATACACATGATATTATCGAAACCGTTAATATGATTGACAACGAAAACCTAGATGTTAGAACAATAACAATGGGTATTTCTTTGTTAAGCTGTATTGATGACGATATAGATAAGGCGTGCACCAAAATTTACGATAAAATTTGCAGATACGCAAAGGATTTGGTGGTTACAGGCGAGAATATTTCATCTGAATATGGTATACCAATAATACATAAAAGAATTTCTGTTACACCTATTGGTATGGTTGCTTCTGCTTGCCAAACACAGAAAATAGTAAAGTTTGCTCAAACACTTGAGCGTGCAGCACAAACAGTAGGTGTAAACTTTATAGGTGGTTATTCTGCTTTGGTTCAAAAGGGATTTTCAGCGGGTGATTACGCATTAATCGAGAGTATCCCAGAGGCTTTGTCTATTACCGACAGAGTTTGTGCATCTGTAAATATAGGTAGTACAAAAGCAGGTATTAATATGGACGCTGTTAAAATGATGGGTGGCATTGTAAAAAAGGCTGCCGAGCTTACAGCGGATAGAGATTGTATTGGTGCGGCAAAGTTAGTTGTATTTTGTAATGCACCAGAGGATAATCCATTTATGGCTGGTGCAATGCACGGACCAGGAGAGCCTGAATGTGAAATTAATGTAGGTGTATCTGGCCCTGGTGTTGTTCGTGCCGCACTTGCAAAATGTGGAAATTGCGATTTATCAGATGTTGCAGAGCTTATTAAGAAAACTGCATTTAAAATTACAAGAACAGGACAATTAGTTGCACAAGAGGCATCAAGAAGACTTGGTGTACCATTTGGTATAGTTGACCTTTCTCTTGCTCCAACTCCTGCTATAGGTGACTCTGTTGCCCATATACTTGAAGAAATGGGACTTGAGCAGTGCGGTTGCTTTGGTACAACTGCAGCCCTTGCATTACTTAATGATGCAGTTAAAAAGGGTGGCGTAATGGCTTCTTCTCACGTTGGTGGTTTATCCGGTGCATTTATTCCTGTTACAGAAGATGCCGGAATGATTAACGCTGCAAGAACAGGCTGTTTAACACTTAATAAGCTAGAAGCAATGACAGCAGTGTGCTCAGTTGGTCTTGATATGATTAATATTCCAGGCGATACCACACCAGAGGTTATCTCTGCAATTATTGCAGATGAAGCTGCTATTGGTATGGTTAACTCAAAAACAACAGCAGTAAGAGTTATTCCTGCTATTGGCAAAAAAGCAGGCGACGAGCTTAGCTTTGGTGGCTTGCTAGGTGAAGGTCCTGTTATGGAGGTAAATACAAAATCTCCTGCAAAATTCATCAACCGTGGTGGCAGAATACCAGCACCATTACAAAGTCTTAAAAATTAATATAAATACAATGGCAGGAGCGTTACTACTCCTGCCATTTTTTGTAGAACACTAATTACAAAAATTTACAAGGGTAGATAATGACAATAAATCATTATCTACCCTTATGTTTATACTAATACCTAATTAAAGAACAAAATAGATAAGTAAAATAGGATAACATACAAAACATTATATAGCGTAAAGGCTCCCTTGTGTAAAGGGAGCTGTCAGCGAAGCTGACTGAGGGATTGTCATAGCTTTATTTTGAGTTAATCGGCGATGCTTTCTGGTAGCAAACAATCCCACCGACTCGCCTTTGGCGAGCCACCTCCCTTGTGCAAAGGGAGGCTAACGCTCCGCCACAATGCTACTGTACAATTAAACTTTAATTAACTTTTTTCTAATTTTTTATTAGAGTTTAGTATTAGTACTAATTTTTATAAAAAGCTTTATCAAAGTGTACATATAAACATTAAATTACAATTATATCACTGTGAAACTGTAATTGTATATGTATTACCAACATTACCGCATTTAGGGTCGTTTATGGTGTATTTCATAACCATAAGTGCATCGGCTAATGTAATTTGACCATTAGCATCGCAATCAATGATTGTTTTCTTAATGTTATCTGTAACTTCAATTTGACCAACTACTACCTTTAGAAGATATAAAGCATCTGCTAATCCAATCTTATTGTCGGATGTTGCATCGCCAAGAACATAGCTTATGGTAATTTCATCTGTTGGTTGGTCTGTTGGTGTTTCGCTTGGTTGTTCAGTTGGTTGCTCAGTTGGAGGCTCTGTTGGTGTTTCTGCTGATTTGTAAACATAAATAATATTAACTGTATTTACATTCCAATAACCTGTTGAAGCACCAAGTGTAGCAACAACATTGCCAAGTGTTTCGTCTGCTGTTGTTGTGTATTTGTCGTTTATTGATTTTTGTGTGCCTGTTATAACTTCGTCATCTTTTAGCTTGTTGCCATTTGTGTCTATATGGCTTACTACTATATTTGAATTAAAGTAAACAGTACCGTCTTTAATCCAGCTTTCACCTGATACCTCATAGCCTGATTGTCCCACACCAGGAATCTGTTCTGTATCTCCATTTGTGAAGATTACTTGTGCGTAATCTGATAATATTTCAGGATATGTATACCAACCATTGCCCTCTGGTGTCATAGCTGAACCAGGCCATATTCCTGTTAAATATTTTGTTGTACCTGTGCGACCGTCATAAGCATATAGTGTAACGTCGCTCCAGTTTGCGGAATTATAAAAATGCACCTTAATAGTTTCATTTTCTTCAACAGGAATATATGTATATACTACAGTTGTATCTGCTGTAACTGTGCCTGTGGCAACAGGTAGCTTAGTTGTATCTAGCTGATAGCCCTTAATAACCTGAGGTGCAGTTGAATATAAAGCACCTTCCTTATACTTTTTGATTGTTTCTGTTGAAAGAGCTGTACCGTCCTGTGCTACATATTTTGTGGTAACTATGTGGCTAGGCACAGGGTCTTTCTCGTAGTAATAGGTTATAGTAATGTCATTTTCTCCAACTATGCCTGTTGCTTCGCCTTGTGTTTCTACAAGTAGATAATCCTCAAGTAATGTAGCATCAGCAGATGATTTATATGTTCCACCTTGAATATACTTTGTAGATTTTGTTTTTAATAACTCGCCTGTTGATTTTACAGTATGATTTATAGTAACAGTACGACGAAGGTCGTCCTTTACATTTAAGCGGTTAAAGGTTGCTTCATCTACAAGCACCATAGCACTTCTTGCCGGAACTGACACACTTGAACCAGTTACTGTGCCTAATCTGTCTAAACCAGCTTTATCTCCGTTTGCTACAATAGCCCAGCTACTTGGCATTGTACCGCCATTCATTTTTAGTGTAAGAGTTTTTCTTACACTGCTGTTATTAACAAGTACAGCTACTGTACCCCATTCGTTACTTGCGTTACCTGTTGTATTGCGGATTGTATAGCCTAAAGCACTACCGTTTTCTACAAAATATGTAGTGTTTATTGCACTTATATCAGAAGCTCTAAAAGGGGAGTAGTTAGCTCTTATTTTCATTAAGCCTTGATAATATTTAACAAGGCTATTATATTTTTCAACTCTTGTCCAATCTATAGCATTAATACTGTCTGGTGATTGATAGCTGTTGTGGTCGCCAAGCTTTGTTCTGGCAAACTCCTCACCAGCCAAATAGAAAGGAATACCCTGTGAAGTTAAAACTATGGCAGCAGCAAGTCTATTTTCAGCAAGATATGGACCATGAGTTCCGTTATAATCTGTGCTTGAGTGAGATTTTATAATTTTATCCCAAAGTGTTAGATTATCGTGAGCAGAGCTATATGTTATACACTGTGTAGGTGCTTTTGCCCATTGACCAAAGGTTACAGAGCTACCGCCCATCATACCGGCTTTAATATCGTGATTTAAAGTTGTAGAACCTTGAATGTAACCACCTGAAGCATCGTCTGTACCGCCTTTTATGGCGTTTCTTATTTTATCGCTAAACATAGCTATTCTTGGGTTTACCTGTGAAGCGTTATTCATAACGCAAGCTTCTTCAGCAGTTATACCATTGCTACCCCAGTCAGCCATCCAAGGCTCACCGTACATTAGTATGCGACTGTCTATTGTGTCTAGATTTCTTCTGATTTCGTTCATAGTTGTAATATCGTGACAACCCATTAGGTCAAATCTAAAACCGTCTATATGATATTCCTGTGCCCAATACATAACAGAATCAATCATATATTTTCTAAACATATCCTTGTCAGAAGCAGTTACATTACCACAGCCTGAACCATTGTGAAAGCTTGTTGCTGACTTCATTCTAAAGTAATAGCCAGGAACGGTCTTTTCAAAACAGCTGTCTGCTGTGTTGTAGGTATGGTTATAAACAACATCCATTACCACACCTATACCACGGCTATGCAATGCCTGAACCATTTGTTTAAATTCGTTAATTCTCACCTCGCCATTGTATGGGTCGGTAGAAAATGAACCCTCGGGAACATTATAGTTTACAGGGTCGTAACCCCAATTGTACTGGGGCTTATCCAATTTAGTTTCATCAATTGAACCAAAATCATACACAGGGTTTAAATGAACATAATTTACACCCTGTTCTACTAGATAATCAACACAGGTAGATAGAGAATCTGTGCCATTAATTGTTGTACCGTCCTGTGTAAAAGCAAGGTATTTGCCTTGGTATTCATCTGCTACACCTGATGTGTCACTTATTGAGAAGTCACGCACTTGAACCTCCCAAATAACAGCATCTGTTTGGTTATTAACAAAGAAATGATTATCGTTCTCCCAGCCTTGAGGGTCTGTGGAGTCTAAATCTATAACCATAGAACGCTTACCGTTTACACCTGTTGCAACAGAGTAAACGTCTTGAGTTTCGGTTGTAACACCGTTGTTAGTTATGCTATAGGTATAATAAATCTTGTTAAGGTCACCCTGAATAGTAACGCTCCACACATTAGAGCCTCTATCCTTTGTCATTTTATATTCCCCGATATAAGCAGAACCTTCTTCACTGTCGGAACCTGTTGCATATAGATTAACCTTTACTTCTGTAGCTAAAGGTGCCCAAACTTTAAAGGTTGTTGACTCGGCAGAATATGTAGCACCTAAATCATTACCATTGTATGTAGAATAGTTATCCACGGAATTATAATAAGAGCCTGATACTACCTGAGTTGTATTTGACGCATAAGCTTGGCTAACTGTTAAAGTACCAACCATACTAACAACTAATGCCATTGCCATTATTTTCTTTATTAGCATAAAACATCTCCTTCTTTCTTTAAATAATTAGTACTTATGCATAATATATATTATATAACAAACAGTTAATAAATGCCATTAACTAAACACACAAAATATATTAACCTAATTTATATGTATTAAATAAACAAAAAGCAAAAAACTAACCGACAAAAGAACTTTAGCTATTTGTCGGTTAGTTTTTTCGTAATCTTCTTTTATCGGTGAGCATAATCATATATTCTGCTTTTTTCAATACACGTAAATCATTTTCATACTTGCACATTTTTTGTGCATCTGCAAAGGGCACCCAAATAAATAAATCAATTTCTGATTTTTGTATTTTTACATTTGCAGTTTTCGACTCTGCAAGGAAAAACACAACTCGTTTTTTTATTTTGCCAAAGGGAACATAATCGCTTATCTGCCTATAGTTGTCGTAAAAGGTTACAGTTAAGCCTGTTTCCTCTTTAATTTCTCTAGCGGCTGTTTGATGTTCAGTTTCGCCTTTTTCTATATGCCCCTTTGGAAAACTCCAATATTTACCGTTATGATTTTTTACAAGCAAAACCTTTATACCGTCTTTAAATCTGTGGAATACAATAGCACCGCAGGATTTTTCATAAAGACAGGTTAATTTATGATAGCGTACATTGCGGACTTCTTTTAATAACTCCTTAACTTCAGGCTCGTAAAAAATCTGCCCACTTGGTGCCGCTATAAATTTTATATTATTATTAAGCTGAGTTGTAGCAATAACAGTACAGTGCACCATATCAGGTAAGTCAGTTTTTGAAAAAACTACAATACTCATTCTTCTAAATCTTTTATCGGCACATTTGCAAATATACCCTGTATAAACTCCTAAAGGAGAAATTTTACCTAAAATAGAAACATCAATATACGCACCTAACACTGTTATCACCACCTTTTTACTTTAAAATATTTTTAATACATTGCGTCCATTTTTGCTATTTTTGCGGCTGTATTAGCTGACATAACTCCATTTACATACACTACATCAGTAATTTCGTTGTCCTCAAGATAGCTTTTTAAATTACGCTGGAAGTTATCAATATCTATTATGTGCACTTTATTAAAGCTTTCGCTTAAAAAAGGAGCCATACCATAACCGAATTTATCGGTAACAACAGCAATTTCTCCCTTTTCTACAGCCTCATTTGTAAGCACCGTGTACGCACAATCCCCTGTATTATAAATGTCTGTAGGAGAATCACCGTTTTCAATGTTATCGTTATAATATTCAGTATTTTCTAATTCTTCGCCACCCTGTGGCAAAGCTTTTACAGTTACACTATCTGCAAGCTTATAATATGTTACAGTATCAGGATTATTAATAAGCATTGGATTACCATTTGCTGTTTCTTTTGAGATAGTGGCTGTTATATGAGAGCCTAACAGCTGTGAGTCTATTGTTGCAGGAGTAAAACTGGAAATTTCAACACTCTTTACACCCATAGCCTCTGCAAGAGAATTATAAGCATAGAAAGCACCCAATTGTGTCCAATACTTGTCGGTTATGTAGTACAAAGGCTCGTTTCTTTTCTCGCCTAAAACACTGTATACATCAACAGCAGTTACTTCTGTTGAAAGCTCAGATAATATTGTGGATATATTTTCCTTTTGATTATTTGAAACTGTTTTGCTTAGTCTTTCAGGCAAGGCAATTTCAACACTTGTAGGCACTACAACACTATAAAGGTTATATTTATCACCTAACACTTTTTGATAATTATTAATACTGTTTGCATAGGCTTTTGCATCTAAAACAGTACCCTTAAACACCTCAAAGCCCTTATTATTCCATATATAAACAGCACCGTCTAAATAGCCTTGGTTACCGTCATCGCCAGACAAAGCAGGCATTTCGCTCTTTTCTAAGGATTGTTGTGCCTTTGTTCCTGTAGCTTCTGTAGGCTGTGTAGCACTGGAGGGCGGATTATAATTCTGCATAGAGTTATAACCCCTTTGTACAAAATACCACACAATATAACCACTGCCTGCAAGTAAGGCTACAGTAATAATACCAGCCAGCACTCTGCCAAATATTTTACTTTTTTTATTTTTACTGCTAACTGAATTATCTTTTTTAGCCATTTTCTGTTACCTTTCAAATTAATGCAATATCCAGCATAAACCTGAATAATACTTATTAATTAAAATTTTTTAAACTACTAGGTTATAATTATAATATAAAACAGTATTAATATCAAGCAGTGACAAAAAATATTAATGAATATGCAAAAATATATTATATTTTGTTCCAATATGTTTTGCGTTAAAAATCAGTATTAGTATTAATGTCCTTATCAGAAATAAGTATAACCTCTTACACCAATATTGTAGTGAAAGAGGTTATATAAACAATTATATATTTTTATTTAGCTTCTTTAAATGCAAAAAATCTTTGACCAATATAATTTAGACCAACAAATAAACAGCTACCAATAATCATAGAAGCGTTAGAAGCAAATGCTTCTACAGTCCAGCCAAACATTGATATATTGTTTTGTGTGCAAATATATGATGTTAAAGGGATAGCTAAACCGTATGCAATTCCATAGCAAACAGCAATATTTACAGCAAAACGAACAACAGGCTTCCAACCCTTTTCATTGTTTTTAAAGGTAAAATATTTATTTAAGAAATAGCTCATAATACTAGCCAAACAATACGATACGCTGGAAGCAATCCATGTTCCTGTTGTAGCCATTTGATTAAGCGGGGTGCAGTTATACAATACAAACTGTAAGCCTGTGCCTACAATTGTGTTTAGTACACCTACCAATATAAATTTCCAAAATTTTACATCAAAAAACTGTTTAATAAAATTCCCCATATTACCCCTCTAGATTATTCAAAATAGCTTAAATCGTATTCAACCTTTTCAGGCTCTTCCTCAACTTCTTTGTCAGTGTTGTTTTCTGTTGGTTGTTCATTCTTTTGAGCTTTTTCTTCTATAGCTTTTTTATCTGTAGAAGCTTTCTTATTTTTATTAGATTTATTAGGCTTTGTAGTATCTGCAATTTGCTCTTCTTTCTTATTTACACTAGCCTCATCATTAATATTGGTGTCTTTTACAAGATAAATAGGGCGATGCTTACTTTCCATATAAATTCTGCTGATGTATTCACCCAAAATACCAATAGAAAGCTCTATAATACCACCCAAGAAAAGCACTGCACACAATGTTGTAACATACCCTGGAACAGCAACTCCGCAAATAAGAGTTTGTATTAGCGTTATAATTATGTAAATAAATGCTACACCGCTTATAACAGCACCTGCACCGGCAAGCCATCTTAATGGTGATACTGTAAATGATGCAAAACCGTCTATTGCATATCTAAACAAGCCCCAAAAGCTCCATTTTGTTGTACCTATTGTACGCTCGATATTTTCGTAAGGTATCCATTTTGTTTCAAATCCAACCCAACTGAATAGACCCTTAGAAAATCTTTGTACCTCGCCTAAAGATACAACTGCATCTACCATTTGTCTAGACATCATTCGGTAGTCAACAGCACCATAAGGCATTTTTACATCTGAAATTCTGTTGCTTATTTTGTAAAAGCTTTGAGAGAACAAACTGCGTATTTTAGACTCACCTTCTCGGCTTGTTCTTCTTGCAGCACAGCAGTCATAGCCTTCTTCCATAGCCTTACACATATCTACAAGCATTGCAGGTGGATGCTGTAAGTCGGCGTCCATTACTACAACATAATCAGCAGTAGAATTTTTTAGACCGGCATACATAGCAGATTCTTTACCAAAATTTCGTGAAAAAGAAATATATTTAACATTGTCATACTCTGTAGCAAGCTTTTTCATAACGCCATAGGTATCGTCTTTACTTCCGTCGTTAACAAGAATAAAAGTAAAGTTATAGCCCTTAATTTTATTGGTTACCTTTGATGTTTCTTTTACAAACACCTCTAAGCCCTCTTCTTCGTTATAACAAGGTACTACTAAATCAACTGTTTTCATTTATGTCATTCCTTTATTTTTAATTAATAAAACACATATAAATAAGATATTACATATTACTGTAATTATAACAAATAATTTAGAATAAATAAAGTAGTTTAAGGGCTAATTTTTGTTTAAAAAAGTAATGCAGTTTTTTCTTTATAAAATTCCCCTTTGTTATAGCATTTATTTTAATTATATCTTAATAAATTTTGTATAGCTTAATTGAATTAGGATTAGTATAAATTTTAAATTTTTCAGATATACTTATCTAATAGTTAGTATGTAACAAAAACAGAGGTTTCTGCTTTTGTGCAAAAACCTCTGTTTGTAATATGTGTAAAATTTTATTAGAATGCAATCTTTTTGCTGATGTAATCAACAAGCTGGTCAATTTTAACTCTTTCCTGCTCCATTGTATCTCTGTCACGAACTGTTACGCAACCGTCTTCCTTTGAATCAAAATCGTATGTAATACAGAATGGAGTACCAATCTCATCTTGTCTGCGGTATCTTTTACCGATAGAGCCAGCCTCGTCATATTCTACCATAAAGTGCTTTGAAAGCATTGTGTATACCTCTTCTGCATCTGGTGATAGCTTCTTAGATAGTGGTAATACAGCAGCCTTAAATGGTGCAAGTGTTGGGTGTAGTCTTAAAACTACTCTTGTATCCTTTTCTGAAATAACCTCTTCGTCATAAGCCTCTGTTACAAGTGCAAGGAATAAACGCTCTACACCAAGTGATGGCTCAATAACATAAGGTACATACTTTTCGTTTGTTTCTGGGTCAAAATACTCTAAGCTCTTGCCGCTTGTGTTAATATGCTGTGTTAGGTCGTAATCTGTTCTATCAGCAACACCCCAAAGCTCGCCCCAACCAAATGGGAATAAATACTCAAAGTCTGTTGTTGCCTTTGAGTAGAAGCATAGCTCGTCAGCAGAGTGATCTCTTAGTCTTAGATTTTCAGGCTTCATATTAAGTGAATATAACCAATCACGGCAGAAACCTCTCCAGTAGTCAAACCACTCTAGGTCTGTACCTGGCTTACAGAAGAACTCAAGCTCCATTTGCTCAAACTCTCTTACTCTAAAGATAAAGTTACCAGGGGTGATTTCGTTTCTAAATGATTTACCAATCTGTGCTACACCAAAAGGTACCTTTTTACGACTTGTTCTTTGAATGTTAGCAAAGTTTACAAAAATACCCTGTGCGGTTTCAGGACGAAGGTAAATTTCGTTTTTGCTGTCCTCAGTTACACCTTGGAAAGTTTTAAACATAAGGT
>JAXJTR010000157.1:0-5101 GCA_036309465.1 Acutalibacteraceae bacterium | reverse complement strand
ACTTTCACCTTTAACCACGAAACAAATCAAATTTCTGCTGTAGAATCATACCATAATGCAGCTGCTGAGCCAAAAGACAGTATACATATAGTAGGTGGAGAGTTTAACGATTTTAAACTAAATTTATACGACAACAACGGTGAAAGCAACATAGCAACAGGCACTATAGCCCTAGAAAAAGGCATTTACCCATTCAAATTGTACAACCGTGGCGTTGCTTATGGTTCAAATTTAACATACTACAACAAAGGCACAAGAACCCTTAATTCTTCATTTATATTACCTTCTGTACTTGTTGCCGACGGCGGTAGATACAAATTTAACTTTGAAAAATCCACCGGCAGATTATTCATATACAAATTATATACTTAAAATTTAATTATAATCTTTACTAGTTTTGAGCATAACCCCCCTCTCTTGTCTATTTACTAAGATAAGAGAGGGGGGTTAAAATATAATATAAACTCGTTATACGCAATACAAATTTGTGTCCCATAAAGGTATGTATGGGTGGTGGCGAAGATATAGCTTGTATTCGGGGTTAATTGAATAAACCATTAAGGCTAAGTCGAATAAATCTTCAAAGGTATGGTATGCGGCTATATTAAGCTTTGGCTTTTTTTCTAATATAGTTTTAACTCCACCGCACAACGCTTGTTTTTCAGCCCCCTCTACGTCCATTTTTATATAGGTTACATTGTCCATTTGTTTTGCAAGATAATCTATAGTTACAGCTTCAACTGCAGTACCTTTATAGCCAATTGTAGAATTTCTACCACCTTGGTTTGAAAATAATAGCGTACAATTTTTTCTCCAAATTGTTTTTTGGTAAGCTGTTATGTTTTCTTTGTTGTTAATATATTCTAAAAGCTTTTTATAGGTTTTAGGGTCTGGCTCTATGGCGATAATTTCGTTGTATCCCTTACCATAATCAATAAGCTCTTGAATAGTGTCGCCACGATATGCACCTAAATCTATGTAATGTTCTTTGTCTGAAAGTTTAAGAACATTTTCAAAGATTTCATCTTTATTGTCTGTAATACTCCATAGATAATCCAATTTACCGCTATAATAAAACTTAATGGCGTTTTCAAGTACATATTTAGAACGAGTATCTGCCAGTATATCATAGGTAGCCTTAATTTTTTCTGCATTCTTTATGAGGAAATCATCATTAAAAATCTCATTGCCGAATACAGGTACATTTGGGACAACAACAGTGTGAGTTTTTGATAATTTTTTTATATGCTCCATAACCGTAGGAATTTGAGTACCAAAGGCTAATGCTATAACAAAATCCTGATATTTCTCATTAAAATAGCAAAGCTTTTGTACAGTGAAATTCTTATAGCTTTGTCCTCGCACAAAATCATCACTGGCGGTTACACCGCTACACTCTATTCCGTAATATTCAAAAAGTTCAAGAACCTTGTCTGCACCGTTTCCCATTCCGTATATCACTATTGGCTTGTTGCAGTTTTTTAGAAATCTCCATATATTTTCTTCGTTTAAAATCTTTTCAATTTCTGTCATATTATCACCTACAACTAAAATAATACAGTATAAAGTTTTTTTAGTCAAATACATATTTAATGCACCATATTAATTGGTTAAATTGTATCTTTTTTATTAATTCCTCTTTTTTCATCAATTTATTACTTGATATTTTTCGGTTTTTAATGTATCATTTATCTTGTAATTATAAATTTGAAAATAATATATAATTGGAGGAAATGAAAATGAAAAAAAGAGCTATCTCATTAGCAGTTATGATTATGGCTGTGTCAGTTGCTTTTGGTACAACAGGTTGTATGAATAGTGGCAACACTAACGCAACAGCTCCTACAGCTACACCAATAGCTACAGCTCCACCAACACAGGCACCAACTAAGCCAACACAGGCTCCAACTCAGGCAGTTACACAAGCACCTACACAAGCACCAACACAGGCTCCAACTCAGGCGGCTACATTTGCAGCAGAGGTTTCAACAGGCGGTATTAACTCAACAGAGCCAACAACTATGGCAGGTGTTTTAGATGCAACAGGTGCAACAGGTGCTACAACCACAACTACAGCAGCTCCTCTTGCTCCAGATGCAAACGGTAACTATGTGCTTTCAGGTATAGTAACTGGCTATGGTGCTAATACAGTAGTAATTCGTTACGGTGATGGTAATGAATATGAATTTAATTACACACAAACTAATGTAACTTACGAGAACTTGTATGACGGTGCTTACGTAGTAGTTGTTGCTGACGGCGACCCAAGCGGTGCAGGCGTTCCAAATGCAACAAGCCTTGTAATAGGTTAATGATTAATAATTGATATCCGTATATAACAAAAAGAGTAGTCGTTTTTTGCGACTACTCTTTTTACGTCTTATTATGGCTTGTTTGGAATTTTTCAAAACAAGCCATAATATTATTTATTCATTTTTTCTAATAGTTTTATAACTTCGGATATTTTTTCTTGTTGCTCTTCCTTATTTCCGTTAGTGAAAGCATCGTTAACACAATGTTCTAAGTGACCTTCTAAAATAATAGAATTTACCTTTTTTAAAATTGCCTGTGTAGCCATAATCTGTGTCATAACATCTACACAGTAGCGGTCATCATCTATCATTTTTAGTATTCCGTCAATTTGTCCTCTGGCGGTTTTCAATAGGTTAGAAACCTTTTGACAATCACACTGCATTATTTAATCTCCGTTACAGTATAGCCTGCATCTGTAATTACAGCCTTAATAGTATCATCGCTAATATCACCAATTATGGTTGCACTTTTGTTTTCAAGGTCTACTGTTGCTGTTATGCCCTCTATTTGATTTAGTACCTTTTCTACTCTTCCTGAACAATGAGGACACATCATACCTTCAATTATTACTGTTTTTGCCATTTTATTATCTTCCTTTCTGTTTTCAGTTACAGCTACTAAGGTGTTATGATTATCGTCTGTTACTGATTGATTTATGTTAATATATTTAAACCTTGGTTTAAATGTTCTTAATCTTAAAGCATTTGTTACAACGCAAACTGAGCTTATACACATTGCAGTTGCACCAAACATAGGATTTAATTGCCAACCTAAAATGCCATAAAAAACACCTGCGGCTAGGGGAATACCAAGAGAATTATAAATAAGTGCCCAAAATAGATTTTCTTTAATATTACGCATAGTCTTTTTGCTAAGCTGTATAAGCTTAATTATATCAATTAAGTTATTTTTTACAAGAACAATATCAGCTGAGTCTATAGCTATATCTGTACCGTTGCCTATTGCTATGCCAATGTCAGCCTTGGCAAGAGCAGGTGCATCGTTTATTCCGTCGCCTACCATTGCTACAACTCGATTATTATGCTGTAATTCTCTTACAGCCTTTTCTTTATCCTGTGGCAAAACCTCTGCTATTATATTAGCTATGCCACAGCTGTTACCTATGGCTGTAGCTGTAGTTTTGTTATCACCTGTAAGCATAACTACATCAATATTCATACCTTGTAGCTCTTTAATTGCTGATTTACTGCTTTCTTTTATAGTATCTGCCACTGCAATAATACCGATAAGATTACCGTTCATTGCAAAAAATAATGGTGTTTTTCCGTTGTCAGCAAGATTGTTTACCTGTTGATTGTATAAAGATATATCAACCTTATTATTATTCATAAGCTTTAAATTGCCTGCAAGTATTTTCTTACCGTTAATAATACCAGCAACTCCCATACCACCGTAGTTTGTAAAATTGGTTACTTCTAATTTGGTGTAATTATTCTTTTTTCCATATTCAACTACTGCATAAGCAAGTGGGTGCTCTGATAAGATTTCTATTGAGGCTGAAATATCAATAAGCTCCTTATGTGAAATATCAATAGCGGTTATATCTGTAACCTGTGGCTTGCCTAAGGTTATTGTGCCTGTTTTATCAAGAACCACAGTATCAATTTTACAAGCGTTTTCAAGTGCTTCGGCTGATTTGATTAGTATACCCATTAAAGCACCTCTGCCTGTGCCTGTCATTATAGCTGTTGGTGTGGCTAAACCTAGTGCACAGGGGCAAGAAATAACTAATACTGCTATACCTGTAGTAAGGCTAAATTCAACCCCTTTGCCCAACAATAACCATATTGTAGCAGATAGCACAGCTATTGTTATAACAATAGGAACAAATACACCGCTAATTTTGTCAGCAACCTTTGCAACAGGTGCTTTGGTTGCTGACGCTTCTTCAACCAGTTTTATAATTTGATTTAATGTGCTATTTTCTCCTACTTTTGTAGCTTGTATTTCTATATATCCGTTTTTATTTATAGTAGCACCAATTACAGTATCTCCAATTGTTTTATCAACAGGTATGCTTTCTCCTGTTATCATTGATTCGTTAACTGTACAGCTACCTTTTACAATAACTCCGTCCACCGGTATGGAATCGCCTGATTTTACAATTACAGTATCACCTGATAATACCTGTTCAATAGGTACTTCAACAGATTTATTATTTCTTATAACAGTAGCAGTTTGGGGTCGCAAGTTTATCAACTTAGTGATTGCGTCGGTTGTTTTGTTTTTAGCTCTGTTTTCTAAAAACTTACCTAGAGTGATAAGGGTTAATATGGTACCACCAGACTCAAAATACAAATCCATAGAATACTTTTCAACTAAAGCAAGGTCGTTATGCCCTAAGCCATATCCAATTCGATATATAGCAAACATACCATAAACTATTGAGGCTGTACAGCCTATAGCAATTAAGGAATCCATATTAGGGCTAAGTCGGAATAAATTTTTGTAGCCATTTTTAAAGTAATTAAAGTTAATAAATACTATAGGAATAACTAACAAAAACTGAGTAAAGGCGAAAGTAATTGCGTTTTCAGCTCCGTGCATAAAGTGGGGAATAGGTAACCCCATCATATGCCCCATAGAAATATAAAACAAAGGTAATAAAAATATAATAGACCATATAAGCCTTGTTTTATCGCTTTTTACTCCTTTATTGGCTGATTTGTTTTGAGATAATTTTGATGGTTTGTTCTGGGAAGTATAGAAAGTATTATCCTCTTTTATCCCTGCACCATAACCAGCATTTTCAACAGCGGTAATTATT
>JAXJTR010000156.1:0-4160 GCA_036309465.1 Acutalibacteraceae bacterium | reverse complement strand
TGTAGCTGTTGAGTGCCTATTGATAAAGGTCTATCTCCAACAGGTTTTAGTATAGTGTTTAAATCGCCAATAAGATATTCATTTGGTAAATAGCTATCGTGCTTAATTATCAGCTTTTTTGTAGCAGTATCAAACTGGAATGTATATGTACCGCCTGTAGCATTTAGTGTTATATATGATAAATACTTTTCTCTTAATGTTAAGCTGTCACAATAGTCTGCAACAGTTTTGTTATAACCAAGCTGTTGCTGGTCTTTTGCTATTTTTAGTTTGTATGTGCCTGCTGGTAGGGCAATGCTTCCACTAACTTTAGTATCATTTATATTATTTAGCGTTAAGGTTACATCACCTATAACAGTATATTTTACTTCAGGAGCTTTTTCTTTTACAGTTATTTTATATGTGTAAACAATGGTATTGTATCCATCGAATATATTTATTGAATATACATTGTTTTCAGCTGTCACTTTATAGTTTACATTATCCTGCTTAAACACAGGTACAATATCAACATTAGTAATCTCGTTAACATAAATTGTGTATTCTTTAATTTCTGATTTAAAACCATTTATAGAAACACCGTTTATAGTGATATCTTCTGGAATCAGTAAATCTTCTAGAAATCTCACATTTGTAAATCCTTTATCTTTTAGACTTTTATGTGTAGTAGAATTTTTATGGCAATAAATTACACATAGGTCGTTATTAGGAATACAATTTTTATATCTTATTGTTGTTTCTTTGCCAAGAAGCTTTACAGCAGTTAAAGATGTACAGCCGTCGAATGCGTACGAGTCTATGTATGTAACAGTGGCAGGAATGGTTATTTCTTGCAAACTGCTACAATTTTCGAAAAGAGAAAAATATACTCTATTAAGTTTATTGCCTAAAGAAACCTTTTTCAAATTACTACAGCCTTTAAAAACACATTGCTGAGTGTTTTCTAAACCATTGCCTAAATCTACTTCTTCCAAAGCTGAGCAATTTTCAAATGCCATCATACCGATTTCTGTAAGAGTGTCATCGTTTACAATGAATTTTTCAAGGCTAATACATTTTGAAAACGCAACGGCTGAAATTTCCTTTACACCATTAAAAGTTATACTTTTTAATGCTTTGCAACTATTAAAGGCATTGCCACCGATTATTGTATTATTACCATCAGTTATTGTTAATGATTCAAGAGATGTGCAATACTGGAATGCTCCAACTCCGATATTTTGTAATTTAGAGCCAAATTTTACTTTTTTAAGCTTGGAACATCCATAAAAAGCGTTGTCGCCTATACTTTCAAGGTTGTCAGGGAGAATTACAGTTTCTAGAGATGTAATTTCATACATAGCATCTTTAGCTATTGAAATAAGGTTAACACAATTTGATAAATCAAGCTCTTTTATAGATGTTTTTCCGAAAAATATATTCTCTCCGATAGTTTTTATACCCTTGCCCAAATATAGTTTTTTAAGCTTACTACACCCACTAAACGCTGAATTTGGTATTGCTGTTATTTGGTCACCTATTGTTAACTCAGTAAGTTCGTTAGCTGAGGAAAAGGTATTCCATTTTATGGCTTTAACTGTGTTAGGAAGCACATACGCCCCCTCTTTATAAGGTGGATAGATAATAATTTCTGTTTTATCTTTGTTATATAAAATCCCGTTTTCGCTACAATATGTTGGATTGTCTTTAGATACAGTAATGCTTACAAGCTTACTGCCTAATGCACCATTATTAATAGAAGTACACCCACTGCCAATAGTAATATATTTTAATTTGCCCATTGAAAAGCAAGAACCCTCTATGCTTTTTATGTTGTTTGGAATCTCTATTTTTTCTAAAGAGGGACACCACTCAAAAGCACTATACATAATTTTTTCTACATTTTCACCAATAGTCACATTCTTTAAATTTGTACAATGAGAAAATGCATAACGACCAATAGTTTTTACACCTTTGCCAATGGTTATAGCTGTTAGATTTTCACAATAAGAAAAGAGATTATTTCTAATTTCTGTCACAGTGTTTGGTATTGTATATGCACCAGCTTTAGCCCTTGGATAAAAAACTATATCTGTTTGGTTTTTGTTAAACAATACACCATCTACAGACATATACGCTGGATTGTCATTTGATACGGTATAACTTTCAATCATATTATTTGATGTGAAAGCACCGTCAAGAGTTATACAACCGCTTCCTATAGTTACTGTTTTTAGTGTTTCACAGTTATTAACGGAACCCTGCTCTAAGGTTTTTACGCTGTTTGGTATATTTAATTCTTCAATAGAGTCACAATAATAAAAGGCGAATTTCTTTATACTTTCTACATTATTGCCTATAGTAACCTTTTTCAAGGCAGTGCAAAATTCAAAGGCGTATTGATTAATTGTTTTTACACCTTGACCAATATTTATTTCTGTTAGCTGGGAACAGTGAGAGAAGGTATATTCCTTAATTTCTGTAACAGTATTAGGTATTGTGTATCCACCAACTCTGGCCCTAGGATAATAAACTAACTCTGTTTTATCTTTGTTAAGTAATACTCCGTTATCAGATGTATATGCTGTGCTATCTGTTGATGCAGTAAAACATTCTAATAAGCTTGCGTTATTAAATACGTTACGAATTAACACAGCTGTACTTTTACCCATATTAACAGTCTTTAATATTTTACAATTGGCAAAAGCATATTCGTTAATAGTTGTTACAGTGTCGGGTATATTTATCTGTTCTAAACTTCTACATTCATAAAATGCTTGTCTATCAATGGTTTTTAATCCGTTTTTTAATATTAATTGATTTAATTTGTAGCAGTTTTTAAAAGCATATTCTCCAATAGTGGTTACTGTGCCAGCAATTTCTGCTTTTGTTAAAGCATCACAGTTACTAAAGCTATATTTGCCAATTTCAATAACACCGTCACCTATAGTAACAGACTCTAACGATGAACAATAAAAAAAGCTTTTCTCACCCATAATTGCATTATTGCCACCGTTAATACTTATGCTTTTTAAGTTAATACAATATGCAAAAGCGTTACTGCCTATGTTAGTAATATTATCGTTTATTTCCAATACTTCTATCATACGGCATTGTTCGAAGGCGTTATTGCCTATTATCTTTAAATTGCTAGGAAGCTGTAATTGTGCCATTGCTTTGTTATAACCAAAAGCACCAGCACCTATTGATACCAAATTTACACATTTAGATAAATCTAATGCTGAAATATTGTTACTATAAAATGCGTTATCTCCTATGGTGACAATATTTACTCCCAAAACAACAGAAGTAAGTCCCTTTTGTTTAAAGACACCATTTGCAATTGATGTTACAGGTTTGCCCTCCAGGTTGTCAATTTCGCTGTTAGAAATCACATCTGGTATTACTATATCTGTGCTTGTACCGTTATAGGTTGTTATTTCTAATTCTGTATTATTATTTATCAACTTATATTCAAAATCACCAACTACATAGGTGTCACTAGATGTATCTTTAGAAATTTCTATTAATGATTTTGTAGTTTTCTCTGTCAAAAATTTCGTAGTTTTTTCGGTAGTCAGTTGGTCTACGTTTTTTGTGGTTAATGCGTTGCTTTCTTCTGTTGTCGAGTTCACCGCAGATACATCTGCCAAGCCCCAAAATTCACTTGGCAAAATGGTAAATGAGCTAAATGCCATTAAAAACACCAATATATATGAAACAAATTTTTTTGTTATCTTCATAAGAAGACCTCCTTTTTTATAATAATTTTTATATTTTGCTCACAATCAAAGCACCAGTTACCTTGTTAAATGTAAACTTATAAGTGCCACCTGTTGCGTTTAGTGTTACAGGGGTTGTGTATTTGTTTGATAGATTTTTTGTAGCTTTGTCGTTAATAACCGCACTGGCAGTATAAACTGTACCATAGTTGTATACCTTAAAGGTATAGCAACCATTTGTAAGGGGTGTAGTGCCTGTAGCTGTTGTTAATTCTTCGCCTGTTGCTGATTTATCATTTAGTACTAAATTAAATGTACCGGAAATATGTATATCTGTTGTGTTTTCGTTGTCGGTAGGGGTGTGGCGAATTATTAATTTATTTGTTTCTGTATTTAATACAAATGTGTACACACCACCTGTTGCATTTAAGGTTACCTGTGCAGTGTACTTGCTATTCA
>JAXJTR010000155.1:0-3417 GCA_036309465.1 Acutalibacteraceae bacterium | reverse complement strand
TCGGTTAGCCCATCAGCCTCAGCCCTTTTCATTCTCAGGTAGTACAGGAACTTAGCCCCTGAGAGAGCGTTATCTATGATACTCTTAAGCTCGTTTATAGAGTGGGATAGGAGGTAGCTGTCTACATCGGACTTTATTCTCTTTCCCTCTTCGTCTGCCTCTGTAGGCATTTCAGCAACAAAGCCCTGTAAGCCTACTCCCTTAGCCTGTTCTAAGAAAGCTCTTATAGTGTTCTCTCTGTCCTGTTGGTACTTCCTTTCCTCCTCAGGTGTATCCTTTTCGCTGTCGGTGTCAAGGAGTAGAGTAACATTCTGAAAGCCTTTCTCCTGAGCCGCTTTTAAGGCTCTTAGAGGCACTGATTTACCTCCCATAGCTACTATATTGGAAAGCCCCAATATCGAAGCGTGTAGAGCGTCTATTTCGCCCTCTACTATAGTCAGGTTCTTATAGTCCGACTTATGTACTGAGAGAGGGGATAGCCCAAACAGATACTTACTCTTTTCCCCTGATTTAAAGGAGTTGATATACTTAGGGCTTGCGTCCTTGTCTATAGCTCTGAAATTAAAACCGACTATCTTACCCTCACTTCTACAGGGTACTGAAAGGAGATACTTTGAGCCTATAGGATAGCTGTTTATATTCTCGTTCCATAGTTCGCCCATAGCCTTTTTAAGCTCTTCTAATAGGGGAGGAGTGATAAGCCCTAAGCCCATTTCTAAAGGCACATTAACAGGCTCTCCCTCTATGTTGGTTTCATCCTTGTAGCCTCTTGCCTCCTTAAGGTAGGATAGTACAGGGTTATCCCCATTAAAGAGAGCGTTTCTCATTCTGTTGTTGATGTCCTCTAAAGAGAGCTGTCTTTCTCGCTCTGCTCTTGCTCTCTCTAAGGCTTTCTCATCTACTTCTAAGCGTAGCCCTACAGCTTCACAAAGAGCCGTTAGAGCCTCTCTAAATGCGTCTCCCTTGTCTCCTTTTTGGTGTCCGTTGAGGGTTAGCCAATAATCTATATAACTGAGCTGCTCTCCTCCCTGTTCCAATATAGCAAAGCCTTTGTTAGGATTGGAAAAGCTCTTCTTCTTGTTAGGGTGCTGAGGTACTCTACCAAACAGCCCCTTACTACTTACCCATACTCCCTGAGACTTGGTAAAGCCCATTTCAGGAAATACCTTGTCTAAGTTATCAGCGACTAAGGGATAGAGAGTATCTAAGATATTATTCATTCTTGCTACTATTATACTATATTACTATTTTTAAGTTCACAAATATAGTTCTTTTTTTAAGCATTACACAATTATATCAGTATTTTATTGCTGAGGCTTGAAATAAAAACCCCTGTAGCCTTTTCTCTTGTGGGGTTGAGGCTTTACTACCTGAGCGTCTATAGTGGCTTAAAAGGGCTTAGATAGCCTCTCCTGTTTTGTCTTTTAAACTTGCCTCCTGTGTACGCTAAGACTTTATCTAAATCAGCCTCAGCCATCAGGATAGCCCTCTAAAAACTACAATAAAAGCACACAATTAAGGGCTGATTACCCCTATTTATGTGCCTTTATTACTATATTACTCATATTACTTTATTACCCTTAATACTATTTTTCAGTGATTAAAGAGCGTTACCCTCTTCGCTTTCCATAAGTCCTATATAGTAGAGGAGATTATAGATAGCGTTCTCTATACAATCAAGCCCCTTTTTTACTTGGTTATAGTTATCCTCGCTCGGAGAAAACTCATTTCTAAAGTATCGTACTGCCGCTAAGCCATCAGCTGCGTCCGCTTTGTCATAGTGGAAATACTCAAAGTCCTCTCTCGCTTTTCTGATTGTAAAAGCTAACTGCCCCTTAACTGAGATAGGTTCTATCTCTTCTTTCTTCTTTGCTGCCTTAGCCGCTTCTAAAGCTCCTGTAGTTTCGTTATTCATATACTTGCTATTTAATGGTTATTACTTCCCTGTTAGTCTCTCGTTGATGGTAGTGCAAAGGCTACAGATATACTCCATCCTCTTGCTATCGTCCTTTACTATCCTACCTCCTATCTCTATCTCCTTAACCTCAGGTAGCGTCTGAGTTATCCAATTCAATTTTACCCCATCGGAGAAAACCTTAACCTTTGTATAGTTCCCTTTCTTGTATGGTTCTATTCTGATAGGAGTAGAGCTGTTTAAAGCCTCATCGCTCGCTAAGGCTAATACTACGCTCTTGAAAGTACCACTCACATAAGGAAAACAGATAGAGTAGATAGTATCTCCGTCTCTTATGTCTATGTACCATCTTATTACCCTCTCTCCACCAAAGAGACGCTCTCTCTGATATATACCCTCTAAGAAGCCCTCACAATAAGAGTAGTAGAGGTTCTTTCCTTTCCCATTGCTGTAGACTATCTGCCCATCTGTAACAGAGAGATAAGTCTTTTTAATGTCCTGTACCTTGTCCTTTCCTAAGCCCATATTACTATATTTTTATGGTTACTGATATTACCTGTATTACTTATATTACCGATATTACTTTATTACTATATTATCATTTTAAGCCCAACTCCTTAAGCCTTTGCTTATACTCGTCCTCGTCTATCTTCTCTCCCCATCCCTCAAACATTTCAGTAGTACACTCCTGTTTAACTGCCTCTCTTGCGTCTGTCTGTCCTACCTGATAGTCCTTAACCTTGTCGGCTACCCACATAGCTGCCTTTAGTCTTACCTGTTCATTATCGGAGTTGAGGCTTTCCCTGATAGCTCCTATAGCCTCCTCTGCTAAGTTCATTATACCACCTTTAAGGCTGTCTACATAGCCCTGTTTCTGCTCGTTCATATAGCATTGAAACGTGATGAGCTTCTTCCATTCGTAGAGAGTGCCTCTACTTACGTTCAGCTCTTCTGCTACGCTTACTACACTATTACCTGAGGCTAATAAGATAGCCGCTTTCTCCTGTTGTGGTGTCAAGCCTGTAACTCCGCTACGGCTCTCCTTTTCTGTCTGATTCTGTCTAATATTGTTCATCTTTTCACCTATTTTTGATACTTCGCTATAAACTTTAAAAAACTATTACATACCCTCGTTTCATACTCTTTGTATCTCTGTAGCCTCTTCCCATAAGGAGTTAAGCGTCCTCTATAGGTTTCTTTTCCATAGGCTCTAAAAGGCTCTGCCATATAAGCTATTTCCCTTTCCTTTCGGCTCTGCTTCTGCTTTCCGTAGATATGTCTAAAGGCTGCTCTCGGATAAAAGCCTGTACCATCTGAGTAGAGCGTCCTACATTTATACCCTCTACAGGAAAAGTAGTAAACCTTAGAGCCGTTCCTGAGGTTGCTGTCCTCCTCTATAACTTCTATTTTTTGCTTTATCTCCTTTCCCCCTTTGGTTATGAGTGCTACTAACTCCATCTTATCAGGAAAGAAAGCTAAAGCCGTTTCCCACTCTCCTACAT
>JAXJTR010000154.1:0-3421 GCA_036309465.1 Acutalibacteraceae bacterium | reverse complement strand
CATCTATATAATATGACAGCTGAGATGCTTGCATTTGGGTATCTGACCAATGAGGGAACGGACAGTAAAATTTAATGTTGCATTTATTGTAATTTTTTATTCTATCTGTAAAGTCGCCTGGAAGCATAGGGTAGGCATCAATTACAACTGTAATATTGTCGTTTGTATAATACAGTTTTCCAGCTTCCTCTGTATTTGAAAGAACAGAAATAAGCCTTTGTCTGTTTTTATACATATCAAGCCTGTCTTTACCGTAAACATAGGCAGTAGCGTTTACTATACGAGGCTCTGTGCGAATATTATGAACTATAACACCGTCAACCCCTGCTACCTCAGAGCTAACTATAGTTTTTTCAACTCCGCTAACACCGCTAAGTGATTCTAAGATATATGGTTCACCAAAACGCAAAATCACATAATCATTTTCGTTTTCACCACTGCCTCTCGGCTTAACATATTTAAGCTGTTGCATAATTACCTCCGTTACTGTTTAAGCTGGGATACAAGATTATTAGTTACCTCTTCCATTTTTCTTGCAACCTGTACAGGTGATTCAACAGGTTCATTAAAATTGACAGTCAAATTTATATTTGGTATTTGTGACATTGTGTTTAGCTGTTGCTGATAATTAGCTCTGCTGTTCCAAAAGTCATCAACTGTCTTATTTGCTAATTTTGCTGTTTGACTGCTATAATATTGCCATTTAACATCAATTTGTTGAAGCCAATAATCTATGTTGCTAATTTTATTTTTTAAACCAGCATATAGCTTTTCGCCAAGTGTTTGTCCTGCAAGTTCGTATTGCGGAGCAAACGAAGCTATAAAACTGACTATTTCATTTTGAGATTTATCCAACATCATTTTATATGCTTCATTCTCCAGACTATACTGCGACATTACTTTTTCATAATTCTTAGAAACAGCTTCCAGCTCTGCATTTAACAAATCTTGTTGTACAGAACTCTCTTTCTTAACAGCTTCAATCTGTTCTTGTAGCTGTTGTCGTTTTTGTTCTCGCTGTTCATCAGCGAGTCTTTGAGCCTCTTCATTATCTAGCCTTGCCAACTCTTTTTCATACTGCTTACGATTATAGTCATCATGTTCGTAAGCCATAAGCAGTTCTGTTGCCTGTCGCTTATTTTCGTATTCTCTGCGTTCGTCTTCACTCTTTTGTGTATCTGCAAGCTTGTCGAGAGCATCTATTTGAGATTGTATAGCATTAACTGTTTCATTTTCCCAACGTTGCCAACCGTCAATAGAATCTTTGATTAGCTGTTCTTCTGCTTCTCTCTGTTGCTGATACTTATTTTCTAACGCTTCAATAACACCGCCTGCAACCGTGCTGAACTGGGACGAGCGTTCGCTTTTTGCACTTTCGCTTACGCTTCTGATTTGTTCAAGCACCTTTTGTTGCTGTTCAGCTGTTAATTTGTATGTGTTGTAAATCTCACGAAGATGCTTAATTTCTTCCTCGTATGTCATTCGAGATACTTTTCTGCGGTTTTCAAGTGCATTTATAGCCTTTTCTAATGTTTCTTCCTGCAACCTTTGAATTTCTTCTTCATTGCTTTTTCGTGCAGAATGAATTTTTTCTTCCAAGGCTAATCTATCTTTAGTAGACATTGCATATTGTCTATAAATACGCTCCAACCATTTCAATTCTTCCTCAGCACTTAATCTATCCATAGCCTTTTCGTGTTCCAGTAGGTCATATTCAGCCTGAACTGCATCAGCCATAGCTTGTTCCTTTTCTTCACGAATTTCCTTTTGTACATTGTATATTTTTTCTTCCAGTGACATACGCTGTTCACTAGTTAGAACATATTCGTTGTACAAAGTATTAAGCCAAGCGAGCTCTTGCTGTTTGCTAAGCTGGTCAAGATTTTTTAAGTGTTCTAGATTTTTGATTTGATTGTCGTATAAATCACTATAAGCCTGTTGTTGTTCCTTAATAGAATTTTGCTGTGCTGTATATATTTTCTCTTCAAGTGACATACGCTCTTCTGCTGTTTCTGTATATTCAGCATAAAGCATTTTTAACCAGGATATTTCCTCAGCATAAGTTAGATTATTTAATGCCCTGCGGTGTTCAATTAACTCAAGCTGTTCCTTAAGTTTTTCGTTTGTCTTATTTGTAGAACTACTATTGTCATTGCTAAAGTCAGTAATAGACATATTTTTTATAGCTTTAATAGTAGATAATGTTTCGTTCAAGCTGTCTTTATTGTTCTTATTTTCTTTCTGCAAATCAGCTATTTTACCTTTATATTCAGCAACTACAGAAGCTACCATGTGATATGCTTCAATCATTCTTTCGTACTCAGCAATTTTAGCGTTATTAGTTCTAATTAACGATTGTAATTCCTTTTGGTCAGCTTCAAGGCTTAGCAATAACTCTTTTTTCTTTGCTTCATAAAGTTTTTCGATAATAGCCTTTTGCTTTTCCATAGAATTATTGCCCTCAGCCATAGCTTGAGCAATTTCAGGATATGTCTGTATCAGACTAATGGTTGTTTCAAAATCTAATTTTTTACTGTCAATTAGTTTGTTGTAAGCACTACCCAATTCATCTGCAGAGGCTTTAAATGAGTCAAGGTCTATGCTGTCCTCGGTATTTAGTTGTTTCAACTGTTCTTGATAGATTTTTAATGATGAGGTATATTTCTTCAACAGCGATATTTCATCTGTAGTTAAATCTTTTTTAGACAAAAGTTCATCACGGTTACTTTCTATTAGTCTAATATTAGATTGTAGTAACTCTTGCTGAACAGCTTTAATTTTATTACCGTTTTCCAATGACAAATCGCCAGTGTCAGCAATGTATTGTGCCAGCTTTGGGTATGTGTCGCATAGCTCCATTAACTTACTGGAGTCCAGCTTTTCACCCTCACTTAAATTACTGTATGCGGATGCCAACTCTTCTATTGTACTTGCATTGTTTTTAACTTGTTTATAAATCTGTTCTTGAATATCAATGTTTGTTTTTGCTTTTCCGTTAATAACATCAAGTGCATTTTCATATTCTTCAACGGTTGTTTTAAATTCATTGATTTTCTCATCATTTACTTCTGTATATACTGAAGAGATAGCTTCTCTTAAATCGTCAGCAAGCAATTTAGAAATTTTATGATTTTTTTCTAATTCAGTAGTATACTTAGTAAGTTCCGTTAATCTATCTTGAATATTTTCATTTGTTACTTCTACATATAATAAACTGCCATAGGAACTAACATAGTTAAAGTATTCATCATAGAGCGACTTGATTTTTTCTATATTTTTTAAACCTTCTTCAGTATTATCATCTAACGACATCTTTGTACCGGAGAGCATATTTAATTCAACTGTTTGTTTTTTGGCTAATTCAGATTTAGCTGTTTGATAACTATTATAATTTTCAGCAACAAGTTGATTAGCTTCTTTT
>JAXJTR010000153.1:0-2893 GCA_036309465.1 Acutalibacteraceae bacterium | reverse complement strand
TTATTGTCAGGAATAATTAAATCATAGTGAGTTCACTTTTATAATTTTTACTTACTTATTATTTGAAGTTTGCATACTTCTGTAAAGAGCGGTAGTTCTTAACATTAGGAAAAATTTGTAAGCTTGCTGATTGCCTTACAGATATAAACAAACAGGCAGAGGAAATATATCAGTTATTTGTAAAATAACTTGCCCAAAATCAAAAAGTAACCGAACAACTTAAAGAGAAAAATCCTATTCACTGGATACAGAAAATGAAAAGTATCCAAAATCGTGTGAGTGAGACTATGAACAATGAAATAATGTATATTTAATTAAGGATAGCGACAGAGAATTAATACATCTCTGTTGCTATTTTATTTGCAATTACATTAAAAAACAATAAGTCTCTTTCTTCAATCTTGCTTTATATATTGGTGTAACGTAAGATAAAAATAAAAAAAGAGTGTAGCTTTTTATATGTGTTGTGGGTGTTATAGGCAGAAGGGAGGAATTTTATGGACTACGCAAATGGAAAAATTGAAGATGTAATTAAAGAGTATTCCACAATGGTGTACCGCCTTGCTTTTGCTAAAACAGGAAACAAGTTTGATGCAGATGAGGTTTTTCAAGAGGTGTTTTATAGATATGTGAAGAAAAAGCCTCAATTCAAAGATAAAGAACATCAAAAAGCTTGGTTATTAAGGGTGACTGTGAATTGCTCTAAAAAGCTTCTCAAGTCTTCATGGAAAACAAAAATCATTTCACTCGAAAATGCAGATGATTTTGTAGTGGAAGAACATAGAGATTTACATAATGAACTCTCGTTGTTATCTCCAACTTATAGAGAGGTTATACACCTGTTCTACTATGAAGATATGAGCACGGAACAAATAGCTAAATTACTCAATCGCAAGACATCTACAGTCAGAACACAGCTAACCCGTGCTAGAGCTATGCTGAAAACTTTTATGAAGGAGGAAGATTATGTTTAGAGATACATACAACAGCTACAACGAAAATATTTCCCCAAGAGATAAGCTCATTGCAGATACAATAGATAAAATCAATGCAGAAAATATCACAAATGCAAATAAAGTAATAGGTTTTAAAAAGCCATTCGCTGTTGCCGCTGTTATTATAGTAATTGTGATTGCTATGTTTTCACTGCCTGTTGTTGCGGTGCAGATTGACCCTTTATATAATATTATGTATCACTTCTCACCAGGGTTTGCTCAGTTTTACACACCTATTAACGAGTCGTCAATAAGTAATGACGTTAAAATGGATGTTCTTGCTTGTTATATTCATGAAGATACAATAGAAATATATTTAACAATGCAGGACTTAACAGGTGAACGATTCGCTGGTAGTGTTGATCTTTATGATAGTTATTCCATAAATACTCCTTGCGACAGCTCTGCTAACTGTAGACAGATAAGCTATGACGATAAAACAAAAACCGCTGGATTTCTTATTACTGTTTCTCAATGGAATGATGAGGATATAGTAGGAGACAAAATTACTTTCACAGTTAAAGAAATTATCAGCGATTTCAAAGAATACAGCCTAAATGTGCCTATGGATTTAAGCAGTGTAACATCAGCCCCAAAAACGCAGGAGGTATATATTAACGGTGGAAGTATGCTTGAATACAAAGACTGTACCGATGTACTTGTGCCTAATACACCTTACGAAGAGTTTAAGGTTGAGGGAGTAGATCTGACAGGTATAGGCTATATTGACGGAAAGCTTCATATCCAATATGGAGTGAAAGATGTATTGAAGTACGATAATCACGGTAGCTTTTACCTTGTTGATACTATAAATGACAAGGTAAAGCCTATTTATTCTGAGGATGATATTTATTTTTGGGATAGAGATAACAATATAAGGTATCACGAGAGTGTATTTGATATATCGCCTAAAGTCCTTGAGAATTACAAGCTTTTCTGTCAGTTTTACACCACAGGCGAAAATATTAAGGGCAATTGGAAAGTAACTTTCCAAGTAGAGAATAAAGGCGAATATATACCTTCGGAAGAAGATGTAATGTATGTTGCTAGAGATATAGGTTTATCAGATATAGAAACGATGAATATCGGAGCTGAATTGCCAAAGCTTTTATATGCTGATGAAGATAAGGTTATCATCAATGGCACTTGTGGAATAGTTGTGTATGACCTTAATGAAAAGTGTATTATTAACAGATTAAGTGCCGATGAGTTAAAGCAAAGAGGGATTTTTAATGCGTTGGCTTTTTCCTCTATGAACGGCAGATATGTGTATATCTATGACTTTGAGGAAAGTTCTCATAGTGCCTTGGATGAGCTTATGCTTTATAAATACAACTTGTTTTATAACTCTTTATCTCAAAGAAAAGGGCTGGTTGAGGATGTTTATCCCAAACGGGAATTTGGATTTTCTGAAGAGGATAGGGAGTATATGGATAATAGTAAGTTAACAGGTTCTTTATCTGTTAATAGGGACAATGATTTTATCTTTTTGCAGGCAGATACCGATTGGAGTATGAGCAGTTTGCAAATAGTCATCTGTGATTACGATACTGGAGAAAAAGAAATCATTGATGTTTTTGAATAAAAATAGATTTTTATGTTCGAATTTTGATTTTTGGATTTAGTATTGTTGGTGGATTAATCTTAGTATATTTGATGTTAAATTAATTTTGCTTTCAATTAAAGTTAAAGCGATAACAATATAAGCATATAGGGACTTAACATGAAAAGATTATTAAACAATATGTCTATATGCCAGTGGTAAAAGTAATATAAAATATTGAGTAAACACTTATCAGTATTGATAGGTGTTTATTCTTGCTTTCTATTACAACAGTTTGATGACATAAGAGAATTGTTATTAGGAATAGGTGAAAGGGGATTTAAATATCTTATAG
>JAXJTR010000152.1:0-2647 GCA_036309465.1 Acutalibacteraceae bacterium | reverse complement strand
GTATAGTCTTTGTTACTGTCTGTTACAGAAATTGTAATGCCTCGCTTTACAATTGTAGAAGGTACAGTAAATTCAACTTCATAAGTACCTGTTTCGCCACTCTTTAAAGATACATCTGATGTGGTATATGTACCTAAATTCATACCGTTGTAGTTAGTAACATTAAATGTTAGGTTACCTGTTGCCTTTGCACCTGTATTTGTTACTGTAACTGTTGCCTTTGTTTTTTGGTCAGGAGCAATTGAGTAATAGTCAATCTCTATATCATCAATAACTGCCTGTGCATTTGAACTAACAACTGTTGTTACCATTTTTGATGTAATATCGTAAGTTTCACCATTTGGCACTGCCTTTGTATCGTGATACATTAATGTAAGCTCACCGTTTACATACTGAGCCTCAAGATTTTCTATATCATTCTCTGAGGTTGCAACTTTAACAGGTGTTGTCCATTTTAATGTTGCAGGGTCAAGATACATTGCTTGAACTGTGTTCTTATCCTTAACATATACAATAGCGTAGTTACCATTGTTATCTGTAACCAGTTTAAATCCGTTTGCTATATCAGCATTTGCTTTAGATACTATATCTGTAATAGCTGTTGTATTTAGGTTGCACTGCTTTAGAGTACCATTTTTATACCACATAGCAACTGGACTATTTACAAGATTGTCAACTATTACTGCTGTTTCAAGCTGACTGTCGATTTCTACTGTCTTACCTAGCTTATTGTAATGACAATAAAGTGTTTTATCGTCGTGAGTTGTAAGGTCATTGTCACTGTCTGTTGTGTAAACTACAGTTGCACCCTTGCTTGTTTCTATAACATTCAAGTTTTGAACTGTATTTAGATTGCTCTTTACAACTGTTGGTGAAGACCAAACTCCGTTTTCGCAGGTACTCATCATTATTGAGTTACCTGAGTCTGTTAAGAATATATTGTTATTTGGGTTATTTACCCAAACTAATGTTGGTATACCGTTTATTATTTTTACAACCGATTCACAATCTAACATATTGTTATTTGTTAACTGAGTAATATTTGTAAATCTCTTGGTGATTGAATCAAATACTGCTGTGTAAATATCACCACTTGCTGCCATATCCTCTATAGTAGCATTATCATCAAATACCTTGTTAGCCTGTGAATATACAAGATAGATTTTCTCGCCATCTGTACATATTGAGTATGACATATCTAACTGATTATTGTTGTCTATCTTTGTTGGCACACCCCATTTGCCTGATTCTTTATTGTAAACTGAACAATAAAGAGCCATAGCATTTACAGCCTTTTCACTTGTTTTATCTGTACCAAGGTATAACATAATTGTGTCGTTACCACAGGTAATAATTTGTGGTGCACTATAGGCGTAAACATTATCTAAAAGTGTTGTTGTGCCAGTGTTAGCAAGTATTGGAGTATCCCAAGTTGCGTTATAGCTTAAAATCTTGTTATTTGCAGAATAGGAACTTGTACTGTACATAGCTGCCATTGCATTCGATATAGCTTTAGCTTTTGCGTCGTTATTCCGAGGAAATATCTGAAAGTCTTTAGTTGATACTATTGGAGAAGACGAATTGAATGCCAATATCTTCATATAGGCCCCTACCTCTCCATTAGCAATTACTTTTAATGGTATCATTTTTCCTGTATATTCAAGACTTACATTTAAATTTAACTTTCCGTATATTCCCGCTGAATAGTTACGGGTTCCCATACCTAGTGTGAGGTTTACCTCTAGTCCTAATGCAATTTGTGAGCATATAAAACCAATACTTTCAAGACCCGAAGAAGTTAAATTAATTTCAAATCCTCCTGTAACAGATGCTGAACCTTTAATCTGAAATCCAAACACCATAGGATAAATGCCGAGTTGAAAACGTGCACTACCATCTAAAAGTTCTAAAGAAGCTTGTAATGTAGCACTTCCCTTAATTATATAAAGAAGCCCCTGATCGGTAATACCAACTTCTACCACGCCTTGTAGATTAAATCCTAATTTCTTTTTATCGCCAAGTTTATCAGTAACTTTTTTTCTTAGCTGTTCCGCTATTTTTTTGCCACCAGCTTTCTCCCAACTTGGCAATTTCTCAGGATCCATACCAAAAGTTATTATATGTTTATTTTCAGCGTAATCATAAACAATTGAAATATCCGATACTTTAGTACCTTCAAAAGATAAACTTACACCTGTCATGAGTTTAAATATATCTTCTTTACCTTCGCCTATATCTATTTTGGTACTATTAATTATCGGTAGCTGATTAACTGTTAATGTTGGTACTCGTAATATATTAAGTTTTAACGCCTCTACAATAGGGTCCATAGAATTACCATCCAAACTCTTTGCAAACACCCTGATATATACTATTCTATCCATAACAAACTCTTTTATATCACAGGTAATTGTGTAATGTCCCTCTGTACCATTATTTTCTTTAGTTGCTCCCAGTACTTCTCCAGCGTGGAATATTTCTATTTTATCAATTTCACCATAAGCTACTACATCAAATACAACATATTCCCTTTCTCCAATACCTAACAATGAACTTTGAGAAACGGTCTTTTTAGACTCAAGAACATTAACATCATCTACTTTTACACTGTCTAGCTTAATTTCGCCCTCTTTATACATGACAATAG
>JAXJTR010000151.1:0-3415 GCA_036309465.1 Acutalibacteraceae bacterium | reverse complement strand
TATTATATGTACCAGCCTGAAGAGCGATTGTACCTCTTACTCTACCTGTACCGCAAGCTGTTAGCTTTAGGTTGATATCACCTACTACATAGTAACCGTCAGTTTTAACTACTGGAGCAGCTGTAGGAGCCTCTGTTGGAGCTTGTGTAGGAGCCTCTGTTGGACGCTCAACAACTACGTAAGAAAGTGTTAGTGTGCCATCTTCATTAGCAACTAGTGTAAATGTTACCTTACCAGCTGGCACCATTAGCTTGTCAGCTGTAGTATCAAGAGTTTTTGTGTCATATAGAGTTACAGATGTAACATTACCTGCCCAACCATCTGTCATATACCATGTAGCGTTACCTGTTGTCTTAACGCCAACATAGCTATCCTGCTCAAATGTAGCTGTTACTGTGCCGTCTACAAACTTATAGT
Organism: Acutalibacteraceae bacterium; assembly: GCA_036309465.1. Taxonomy (GTDB): domain Bacteria; phylum Bacillota; class Clostridia; order Oscillospirales; family Acutalibacteraceae; genus CAG-964. Next base: position 2,998 of record JAXJTR010000151.1, on the reverse strand, counting down.
TGCCCATATTTTCGTAGTCGTCGCCGTCACCGTAATTAGCACCATTAATATAACCAAATAGATAATAGTCAACCTCTACTGGCTCTGTTGGTTCTGTTGGACCCTCTGTTGGAGCATCTGCAGGAGGGATAACCTCAACATTTGTTTTTACTGTACCTGTCTTTGTAGCAAAGTCATAAGCAGAAACATCAATAGTTAGTGTTACTGTTGAGTTGTCGTAAGCAACAACAATATTAGGATTAATCTGACCGTCAAAAGCACCGTCGCTTGTCCAGTTGTATGTATAGCTGTCGTTAGCTATAAACTTACACTGATAATCCTCAGCTGCAGCAACATTCTCGTATGTAATAGACCATACACCTTTTTCAACTTCTGTTAAAACATTAGTCTTTGTTGCTGTGTTCCAAGCTTCACCGTTTAGCCAAGCACTACCCTTAACACCATTACCTACAACAGCAATGTAATTAAGTACAAATGAACCTAAACCGTCAGAAACAACTGTGATTTCTTTTGTTGCTGAATCAAAGTTAACTGTTACATCTGCCTTTGCTGATAGAGTGATAGTGTAGTTACCACCATTAGCACCCCAAGAGTTAGCCCAAGTACCGTCTGTTACTTTGAAACCATAAGAACCTGCTGCTACATCAGCAAAAGTAATTGTATAAACACCGTCACCGTCTTCGTCTGTCATAGGATTTGCTGAAGGATCCCATGAAGCACCTGTTAAACCGATATCACCAGCTACTGTGTAGTCGTACACTACAGGTGGCTCTGTTGGCATTTCTGTACCAGGAACAAAATGACCCCATGTTCCTGCACCCTTATCCCAAGCACCTTCTGTAACTGCGTAGCAGTTAGCATCATCAGGAACTGTAAGATCCGCTGTCTGATTCCACTTAGTACCAGTGTTCCAATTGTTAGCTGTTGTTGCTGGATTCATTCTTACAAAGATAATACCTGTCCAATCACCCTCAGGAATTGTTCCTTCGTAGTAACCGTCTCCATCTTCATCTGTCATTGAAGCCCAAGCATCTCCATTACCAAATACATATAATGCAAATCTTGCATCACTTTGCTTCCAGTTAGCATTTGGCAACAAATAAACAACTTTTGTGCCGTCTGATTCTGTTGCCGCCGATACACTTACTGCCGATACACACATCGAGAATACAAGCATAACAGCAAGTAAAAGTGCAGTTAATTTTTTGAACCTTTTCATACAATTTTCCTCCTTGAAAAAAATTAATTTAGCGTTTAAGCTTGTTATGATTATACAACAAAATCCATTTATTTTCTATCCATATTTTGTACAAGTTTTATTAATTTTGTTGTTTGTTTTAACAATTTATTAAGTATTATTCACTAAATTATAACGCAATCCAAAAAACAAAAAACTCCACCAAAGTGATTTTTCACAATGGTGAAGTTTTAATAACAAACTTATGGAAGCACATACTTATGCTTATAGCTTCTATATTCCTCTTTAAAGCTACCGTCATCGTCGTGTCTTAGTTCATTTAGATACTCATGTGTTTCGTAGCTTTCTTGGTCTGTTTCAATCATACATACAGCAATATTTGAACAGTGGTCAGATATACGCTCAATGTTATTAAGTAAATCAGAGAAAATAAAACCAAGCTCAATAGTACATTTACCCTCACGCAAACGCTTAATATGGCGTAGCTTTAGCTCGTCCACTAGCTTGTCTATAACCTGCTCTAGTGGCTCAATACGCTTTGCAAGCTCTATATCATCAGCTGTATATGCTTTTATTGTATTGTCTAGGATTTCAATTAATGCACATATTACAACATCAATTTCTGCAATAGCAGTGTCTGAGAATGAAATATTTTTTTCGTGCATTTCTTTGGCAACATCTACAATATTAACAGCGTGGTCACTTATTCTTTCAAAGTCACCTATAGAATGTAACATTCTTGATGTTTTAGCACTATCCTGTGCTGATAAATTCTTGCTACATAACTTTACAAGATAACTACCTAATACATCTTCGTAAACATCTATTTTCTGTTCGCTTTCTACTACTTCATCTGCTGCCTTTTCGGAATAATTAGCAAGTAACGCACAGGCATTTGATATTGTCTGTGAAGATAATACAGCCATTTTGTTACACATAGAGCTACACTGTGCTGTAGCAATCGTTGGTGTAGCAAGAAAACGCTCGTCTATAAATGGAGTATCGTCTTCCTGCTCCTTGTCCTTAATTGTCATACAAGCAAGCTTTTCTAACAACTTGTTAAATGGCAATAGAACAGATGTTGCCATAACATTAAATAATGTGTGTACAACTGCTATATTAGTTTCATTAACAGAATCTTCTAAGAATGGAAATTGTACAAAAGCATTTATTGTATAGAACGCTATAAGCATTACTAGTGTACCAATAATATTAAAATAAAGATGAACTAATGCTGCACGTTTTGCATTTTTCTTTGCACCAACACAAGAAATTAACGCTGTTACACAGGTACCAATATTTTGACCCATAATTATAGGAATTGCACTACCAAAGGTTACTTTACCTGTACTTGACAATGCCTGTAAAATACCAACTGAAGCAGATGAACTTTGAATAATTGCTGTAAGAATTGCACCTGCAAGAACACCAAACAATGGGTTAGAGAACATTAGAAGAATTTGACCAAATTCAGGAACATCTTTTAAAGGCTCAACAGCAGCACTCATTGTTGACATACCAAACATTAAAATTGCAAAACCTAAACATATACTACCTACATCTTTTTTCTTTGCACTTTTACAAAACATTATTAAAACTACACCTATTACAGCAATAATAGGAGAAAAACTGCTTGGTTTAAGCATTTGAACCCAAAAACTTTTACCGTCAATACCTGAAAGACTTAAAATCCAAGCTGTAACTGTTGTACCAACATTGGCACCCATTATTACACCAATCGCTCTGGAAAGCTTCATAATACCAGAGTTCACAAAACCAACAACCATTACAGTAGTTGCT
>JAXJTR010000150.1:0-4200 GCA_036309465.1 Acutalibacteraceae bacterium | reverse complement strand
TATAATGGCATACTTGCTTTCAGTTTTGAGAGTGACAAGACCGGTGCTGTTATGCGTCATAAGGATTTCATAAACAACCGTCAGTATGATTATGATTACGATACTACCGGTAGGCTTGTGCGTCAGGTTAAGTCAGATATTTCAAAATCCGACTCAGAAAACAGATTTGTTTCTGCTTATGAATACAGATATGATTTGAATAACAATGTAACAAAGTTTGTAAGCAAAAACGGCAGTAGCTCAATTGTTCATTCATATAATTATGACAAGGATAATCTTCCTGCGGAATATTATTCAAGTATTACAAGAAAGATAACATATTCTTATGACGGTCTTAACAGACTTACAACAACTCGTGTTAATCTCACCGCTCCTCTCGAAATGAGCTATACATACTACGATAGTGAGCGTGATGGTGATAGTGAGCATAGTTATAACTACACAACCACAAAAATCAAGGAAGAAACCATTGGCGGAGATACATACAAATACGAATATGATACAAATGGTAATATCACTGATATTTATAAAAAGAACGGTGCAACTTACGACCATTTGTATTGGTATGAATATGACGAGTTTAACCAGCTTGTTAATACAGTTGATTACGAAAAACGCTTAGCACACAGATATGAATATGACGAAGCAGGTAATATTCTTTCTGAGGATATCGGTGAAGTTGTGGCTAATAATTACATAAACTACACACAGACCATTAACTACACCTACAATGATGCTAACTGGGGCGATAAGCTGACGGGCTACAACGGTCAGACTTTTACATATGATGCAATAGGTAATCCGCTCACATACCGTGATGGTATGGCAATGACTTGGCAGAACGGCAGAAGGCTCACAAGCTTACAGCAGGGTAACAACAGTATAAGCTACAAGTATGATAGCAACGGTGTGAGAACAAGCAAAACTGTCAACGGTGTTGAATACACCTACGAATATCTCAACGGCTTGCTTATGCACGAAACAAGGGGCGACAAGACCTTTGATTACTGCTACGATGCAAATGGTCAGCTTTATGCTGTTTACTACAAGGCTTCTGCTACAGCAGACCCTAAGACCTACTACTTCTCACATAACTGGCGTGGAGATATTATCGGTGTTTACAATACTCCCGGTACACTCATGGCATCATATGAGTATGATACTTGGGGTAATGTGATTTCTGTCAAAAACTCAAGTGGTGTTGAAATTACAGACGAAAACCACATCGCAAATCTCAATCCATTCCGCTATCGTGGTTACTACTACGACTCAGAAACAGGTCTCTACTACCTTATGAGCCGTTACTATGACCCTGTTACTCATAGATTTGTGAATGCTGACGGTTATTTCCAGTCAGGAAGTAATATTCTTGATACCAATATGAATGCTTATTGCAGGAATAATCCGATCACTAATTTCGATCCTACTGGAGAAGCTTGTACCAAACACGGATGTTATTATGTGCCGACTTGTTACGACTGCAGTCCATCTTATGCTGAGTTCTGTAAAAACAATCCAGAGTTTATTGAAAAAGCTAAATCCATTGGCGATGATTATACAAAAAAATCAACCAACTATGATACTTCTTTTAGTGATGGGGTAACAACTGCAGGAAATGCCCTAAATGGAATTCGCACAGTTACATATGGATTAGCTGGTGGTTATGTAGATACTGTAGGATGTGCTGCTGGCTTATCAGCAATAGCTACCATACCAGCCACAACATTAAGTATAATTTCTCACGCTAACAATCCATACTTGACATCCAATCAAAAAACTCAACTCATAATTGCAGACTGTGTTATTGCGGGAGTAGGAATACTTCTATCTGCTGCACTTGCAGCAACACCAATTGGTTGGGTTGGAGTAGGTATTGGAATGTGTTATAATATTGTAACAACCGTTGGAATTTCTATGGTGGAAAGCAAAATGATAGAAAACAATAAACGCAACGAGGAGTATTTATGAATAAAAAACAAATTCTTTTTTTCACTTTATTGTCTATACATAATTGTATTTTGTTTTGTACTTTTATAAATATAATCATCTGTTTATTAAAGCGTAGATTTGATATATTTCCTATTTCCTATAATTTTTTTAATGTTCCACTTTATCGTTATATTCAGGACCATAATGTACACGATCTGTTGTTTTTAATATTTTTAATTATATTTTCTGTATTTCTAACTTTCATGGAATGCAAAGAAATTATTAACTCTAAAAAAATACTCTTTTCTCTTTCAAATGGATTGTGGATTGCTACATATGGAGGATTTTCTAGTTTAACCATTATAGGTGAGTTTGAACAATATGGTGAGAAGAATATTATAGCGGGGCTGTCATTAATTATTGGATTATCGGCATTAATTTTTATTGCATTAGACAGAACATATACTTTAGTTAGACACAAAACAAATCTTGAATCAGTTGAGGATAAATATTTACCTCTTAATAAGCTAACTATTGTATACATACATATATATTTTTTTATGCTTGGTTTTAAGTATTTTTTCAGTTACACTGAATCTTTCGATGAAACAATAACATTTATAGTATTTGTTTTTCACTTCATAATTGTTTATTTAGGTACTGGAAATATACTTTTTGTAAACAAAAAATTAAAAAGAACTCCTACTTGTAATGCAGAGGCCTTAACACTTTCTTTAAAAAAAGATCGTTCCAAAATGCTAATTTTATCTTTTGTATCTTTTATAACTTTTTTTGTATTTTATCTATAGAAAAAAAGACAGTAAACGGTGCTAAATTTTGATAATTTCCTACACGGAGTCAGGGCGGTTTTGTGAATCATAACCGCCCTAACCATAATCATAATATGGTAGCATTGCCAACTAAAAAGATAAGATATTTGATTATAGTGAAAACAACATCCTGCAACAAGTAACCTACGGTTACTCCTCTCTACCCTGACTTATGATTGTAAACATAAGTCAGGGTGCTTTTTTATGTGTTTTAAACTGCCATCTGGCATAAAAATTTTTTTACTTTGTACTTTAAAAACCTGATAAAAACTTAATTTCGACATTTTAAAAAAATTAGAAAATTAAGTATTGACAAATTGAGTATATCCCGATATAATAACATACCCTCAAAATTAAGGAGCAATTATTATGGATAAAACATTAGAAAAAATTTGCAACGGAAAAATACGTTTGGATTTTTATTGAATAGGTGATATATATGAAAAAAGTTTTTTGTTTAAATTAATAATTATAATTACTACTTTTTTGATTATAATTTATAGTTTTTGTTTCTATCATCCCTCAGAAAAAATAAGTATTATTCAGAAAAAGAAAACTATATAAGTGTAACAGGAACAGTATCAAGTGTAGAATATAATAAAGATTCCACAGCGTTGTATGTTAATTTTTCTGAAGTGTCTCCACCCCTTGATGATAAATGTTTTAAAATTGTTGGAAAAAATCTAAAAATAGTCCAAGCTAACAAGATTGATGATAAACTAAATATAGGCGAATAAATAACTTTTATCACTGCACCAAAATATTTTGGTGATGGATACGTAATGCCTATTGTAGCTGTATCAATAAGCGGAAAAAGTTTACTAGAATTCGAAGAAGGCTACGAAAATTTACTAGATTGGTTATCTAAATAGATTTTAATATCCCAGCAAGCATTGCTTTTGGGGACAAAAGGTAGTTTGCTGGGATAGTCTCAAGCTTTAAAACTTTCAACAATATTCCTGACAAGTCTGTGTTAGGGTAACCAGGTGAAGACGGTGGACGGTTCTACACCTTGATAATTTTCTGAACTGAGTTAGTGCGGTTTTGTTAATCTTAACCGCCCTATACATAATAGGATACCACAGGCAGGCTTGTACGTCAGGTTAAGTCAGATATTTCTAAGTCTGATTCAGAAAACAGATTTGTTTCTGCTTATGAATATAGATACGATTTGAATAACAATGTAACCAAACTTGCAAGCAAAAACGGCAGTAGCTCAATTGTTCATTCGTATTATTATGATAAGGACAATCTTTCTAAGGAATATTCTTCAAGCATTTCAGATAGTGTATCTTATTCATATGACGGTTTTATACTAATACCTAATTAAAAAATAGATAAAATCCATTCTCTACCAGTAATGCTTTTAATAGTATCTTGAGAGATAGAACAGATAGTGCTACAAAGTCTATCAACAACTTTATCGAGGGTTTGGAAAATT
>JAXJTR010000149.1:0-8052 GCA_036309465.1 Acutalibacteraceae bacterium | reverse complement strand
TTTGTGTTATTATTTAATCGTTCCATAATAGTTCTCCTTTCGATGTTTGGTTTGGTCGCTTAACATTATAACACGAGTTCTATTATGGAACTTTATTTTTGGTCTTTTTATTTTACAACTTTCCCGAAAAATGCAAGCGAAGCTCTTATTGACAAGATTAACAATGGAGTCCCTGTTGAAAAGGACGGCAAGACTTTAATAAATAAAAAAGACCTGGGTAGCTTTATGGTTTATGCAGCAGAGGAAGCTCGTAAGCAAGCAGGCACAAACGCTAGAAGTGCGTGTGTTGAGTCCAGTATAGTTTTTGGTTGGGCTATTCACTATTTCGATGAAGATAGTATTGAAGGTACTTTATACAACGAAGATGGTACTAAATACGAAAAAAGCAAGTCAGCACCTAAGACAAAAAATAAAACAACTCAACAATCAGTTGCTACACCATTACCATCTCCGAAAGTTGCAAATAAAGAAGCTAAAACAGAAAAATTGCAAATGTCTTTATTTGATTTAATGGGCGGTGATTCCAATGAAAATTGAAAAAATAAAGCCAATACCCAAATACATTCTTGAGCGAATCAAAAAAAGGGACAAGCAAGCTTTTTCCGTACCGAGTGGAAAAACAAGATACTATTCCTATTTAACTAAAAATGATAAAGAGCTTGTGCAGGTTTATGTAGCCGTAAAGAATAAAGGCAATGAGTTTTATTACAAGCAATGTGTAGTACACGGAATACACTCAGAAGAAGCTTTTGTAAAAGACATAGCTTTCTTTTATCTTGGCGGATATGTAGTTGGCTGGTATGAGGAAGGTCTTACAAAATATAAAAAGTGGTACGAAGATGGAGAATGGGGAGTGGTTGATGATAAATACTTCAATCTGTATGCTCCTATTGTAAATAAAGAGTACATAGATAAATTTCCTGAATATCAGTATAGTGCTTATGAATTGTACCCTGATTTTGACCTCTTCGAGTATCTTAGAATTTACGAAAGATACTCTCAAGCTGAATATTTTTTGAAGTTTGGCTTATCGCAATATTCAAAAAGCATAATGCTGTTAAAGAAGACTGCAAAGGATAAGGCTTTTAGAAAATGGCTATTTGCAAATCACAGCGAATTATCTAGCAGAAAATATTACATATATTCCATTTTACAAGCGTATAACAGAAATGAACCATTAAAAGCAGTTCAGGTGTATGCAGAAGAAAAGAGAAAGATAAGCTTCAGCAAGGAATATGAACCAATCAAAGAATTATTCAAAGGAGATTATAGTTCGTATATAAACTATATCCTTAAACAGAATATATCATCCCACTTGTATTTGGACTATATAAAGGCTTGTAATTATCTTGGCTTAGATATGAAAGAGGATAAAAATTGTTTTCCACACGATTTTATGCATTGGCACGATATACGCATAGATGAATATAGTACAGCAAAAGCAATTGAAGATGAACGAAAAAGAAAAGAGCTTTACGCAAAATTTGAAAGCGTGGCAGATAAGTATTCTAATTTGCAATATGATGGTAAAGGTAATTATGTTGCTATTATAGCAAAGAGTCCTGATGAACTAATTCAGGAAGGAAAAATTCTTGACCATTGTGTTGGGCGTATGAATTACGATCAGAAGTTTATAAGAGAAGAATCTCTGATTTTCTTTATTCGTCATTCAGAAACACCAGATGAACCTTTTGTTACAGCAGAATATTCACTAAAAAGCAAAAAGCTTTTACAGTGTTATGCCTATCATAACTCAAAGCCTGATGATACAGTAATGGAGTATGTTAAGCAAATATGGTTACCGTATGCTAATAAAAAGCTAAGTAATATTAAAGTTGCTTGAAAAGTGAGAGGTAGTTGCGAGGTTTTCTAAGAACACATATAGGCTCTTGCTTATTTATGCAAATAATGTTACAATATCAATGTTATTTAAACTATTTAGTTTATTTTTAAATGCCGTTAAGAGCATTAAAGTTAGCTTACTTTATTGGTAATGAAGTAAGACTTGAGGACAAATTTAATTTGTCAAATCAACGGGATAACTATATCTCTTTGAAAAAGCTTTTAGCTATATAATTATTTTATTAATAACACCTATTTTGATTGTTTGAAAAAACATTCGGAATAGGTGTTTTTTATTTTATAAATTCAGAAAGGGAAAGTCCAGTGATTAGTCATCCTGGCAACACGAGGAAAAGCAAAAAATAAAAAAGAAAGGAAAATTTTTATTATTGAGAAATCAGCAAATAAACACAACATTACTAATAACTGTCATTTTAACGAATGTCTATTTTTGAAAAATAGAGAATGTAATGTGCCACCCTGTAATGGGTGTGTACTAAAAGAATACAAAAAGGAGAGGTGAGAATGGCAAAAGACAAGTTCGTAGAAAAAATTACCATTGAATATAACGATGGTGAAAAGCAAGAAATTGAAAAAGGCTTTGTGGTTGAATTTTCCAAAAAAGAAAATTCAATAGAAACTCATTATAATATGTGTAACATCAGTGGCAAGGAATTGGAGCTAGTTGTTAGTTCAATTCTTAAGCTTGGGACAGTGCTAGGGATGTTTGATTAAATAAGAAAGGTGATTTTTATGAAATATACAATTTGTGAAAGCACAACAGTAAATGGTATGCTAGCTTGGAAAGCGATTGCTTGGGCAGATAGTTATAATTATGCTGTTGAAATAGTGAAAAATCTAAACGCAAACAAATCAATACACTATGCAGTAATGTATAATGGTGTTATTATTACTTAATTTAGTTTGGAGTGAGATGAATGATACTTGATGGTAATTACAACATTCTTTCTTCTATGAGTATGATACATATTATATTTGAAGAAAAATGTGTAAATATAATTCCACCAGAAGAGCAAAAACGACTAACCTTGAACGATTGTTATATAATAGCAGGTCTAAATGGATATACCAAAGGTGTGATTACAGTTATGGAAGAAGGGCCTCTTAAAGGACAGGTTTACAGATACGCAAATCACGGTCCATATTGGGAAAAGATAGGTTCACTTGTGGGATATGCGTAAAAGGAGCTTAAAAAATGAAGATTTCAATTACAGATGTCATAGATAACGAGCATCAATCGCATTATTGGTACGGTGGAGAGTGTGTTAGAATCAAGTACAAAGGATACATAGCATTGATTGAAGCTATTGGTGATGTGAATGCTGTGCATGCTCCAAACAATGAAACCGAAGTCTATGTAAAAGACAAAAATAATGCTGGTGTGTTTTATAGTGAAATGCGTGGTTATTTAAAGAATGACGCAGAGCTTTACAAAGCGGTGGAAAATGAAGAACTAATCTTCGAGAATAATAACTGGTGGGAAGCTTTTATTATTGACCCGAAAGGTATTCGTCACGATTTAATGTGGGCTTTAGATGCCAGTTATTTAAACGAAGCAGTTGAAGAAGTAAGAAAAGGCTTCGAGGAAATGATTAAATATATAGAGGAGAAGAATTAATGGAAAAACAAAATAATAATACTACTACAGGTAAAAACACCATCTCAGTGTTGCTTGTTGAACCTAAAAGATTTCCGAAAGTAGTGGAGATAGAACATTCTCTTTCAGCAATGCAGAAATTGTTTGGTGGATATATTCAATTATATAAACCATTCAATGATGATTGTGCTATTGTTTGCAATGAAGAAGGAAAGCAAAACGGACTACCTTTAAATCGTGCGATTTATAGCGAGCCAGAGAATATTGAACTGACCTATGAGCAGATGAAGCATAGATTTCGTCAGGCAGAGAAAGAAGGTAAGCATATAGAAGGCTATGTGGTTTTCACAGAAGATAGCTTTAGTCAATCTTACTCAGAAGAAAGTCGTACTTATGTTATCTCCAGCAAAAATAAGGCTTTTATTGAAGGCATGTATGGATATTCCATATATGCCTCTTGTATAGATGGCACAGATAACAATGTAAGGATAGATCGTTATATGGTAGCCGAACACGGAGGCGAAGATGGCTGGAAAGTAGAAAGATGCTTTATGCAAGAAGAAAGTAAGCGAGAAATTATAGATATTATCGCAGGCAACTTTTTTATATGCTATGCACCAATTGATAGGGAAGAGCTTCAAAGCTTACCTTCAGAATATATAGCTAAGTATGAAGAAAAGTTTAAATATCCAGAACAATTTATTAAGGGTATTAACGAGCAAATTGTTGTACATCCTTACAATCCTGAAATTATGGAAGAAATAAGAGAATACGCAATCCTTACGGATGAGTATATGTCTTTATATGTAGATGAAAGTGGAGAATCAACCCGATATATCATTAATGAAAATGGCAAGTATAGCATTATAGGTGAAGAGGGTTCTAAGGTTATTAAAAGCTTTAATAGTAGAAAAGAACTATGTGAGTTTCTGAAGACGGAAATTGAAATTTTGAAAAATTAGAATTCCTAAAAAACAAAGGTCTCGATGAAAATCGAGACCTTTGTTGTGTTTATACAAAATTGGTTGTAGTGAAAATTGGGTTGTATTAATAAGAGGGTGTTTCACTTTGTTAGTGGTACGAATGTTAATAATGGATTTATTTTAATATGGGTCTTATCGGCAGTTACACATATTTCTCGCTCACACATTTGTGATTCTTTCAAATTCTTCGTAGAATATTAGTGTAATCGGAGGAACTACAGATGAAAAATATTATAAAAGTGTTATTCTACAGAAATATTGACCCGCAGGCTCGTGCAGTTAAGAAAGGCAGTTGCATACAAAAACAGATGACAATTCTTGCAAACGTCGAAAGCTTGTTGAATGAGAAACTTACAGATGAAGAAAAGAAAGCCTTTGCTTCTTTCGTTGATGTTTCAAGTGTTATTCTCGGAAAGTCTGAACTGGATAGCTTTATGGTTGGATTTAGACTTGGCGCAAGGTTTGTTTATGATACATTTGTAGATAACAAAACTCTGTATAATAACTTGTTAGCGGAGGAAAGCGAATGAGAAACAAGTATCACATCTACCTCACGTATGATGAACGACGAATGTTATTGAATTATCTGAATGACTTCAGGAACAAGCTGATTGCCGAGGGTAAATACACCGACTTGTTAGATGAAGTGATAATCAAAGTAGCAAACGCAAAATTAAAACGAGTTAAAGTTAAGGAGGACTAAAAATGGAAATTACATACACAATGCAGGGCGATTATCTGCTCCCTAATCTTACATTACCTGAGCAGGAAAATAGATAAATCGGAGTATGGGGACAGCGACATAAACGATATTTGCTGAACCACCATAAATTAAAATATTATAACTTATTTACAAGTTGTAAGCTTACAGATTGCCTCGCAGACATTAACGAACAAGCTGAAAATATGTATCAGCTACTTGTAAAACAACTTGCCGAACAAGAGGGAGTTACAGAACAGCTTAAAGCCGAAAATCCTATGTTCTGGATACAACAGATGAACAACATCAAAAATAGAGCGAGAGAGATAGTGAACTTAGAAATTATATATAGATAAGGTAAAGGCTGATGTAATTACTTATGGATTGCATCAGCCGTAAGACAAGTGACGGTTCTGTGTCCTGAACAAAAGTATATTCACAGACATAGAACCGTCCCCTGTTTTTGAAGAGCTTGACATTCTCAACCTAAAATGGACTAAAACTTTATGGCACACAACAGTTGATGAAGTCGCCGTAAACGCAGACGGAAGCGTTGTATTCAAATTTAAGAATGGTAGTGAGGTAGATGTTTAGTCTAGAAATATTCGATAGAATGTGATAAAATAAAAATATCAACAATTGAATAATGATTGGGGTTAGGTTATGGATAAAAAATACATTTATCAAACAGAAAACAGGGATTGGATAGAACACAAACTAGGTAGAGAATTAATGATTCCAGTATATGGAGTGCATAAAGATAACAACTGGGACATTTGTGTTCAAAGTTACCTTGCATTACCAGAAAGCGTAGAAAAAGAATTAGAAACAGACACATATGATGCTAAATTTGGAATGCCTGGAATTACAGTTTATGGTTCTTGGGAGTCTGACGAAAAAGTTTATTCTCGATGGAATAACGATGATGATCACGAACCTTTTATAATTAAGCGAGATTATAATGGTTTAGCACCAACAAGTATAGAAGTTGTTGAAGAATTTCGTTTGTTGTTCAATTTATATTATAATAGTCAAAAGAACGAATATATTGATATGGAAAATGATTGCACTACAGTAATTAAAACTGCTGATACCGGTTTTATCTGTGTACATAAACGATACCTCAAAACATATTTGGCACTTAAAAATAAGATTATGATTATCCATGTAGATAGTCGCTGTATAAATATTGGCAATAGCAAAAAACTTGTTACCGATGCTCTTGCTCATTACGATTTAGAAGAAGGTGTTTTTTATACAGTCAATATCGGCAACTCGCGTTTAGGTTTAAAAGAAGAAAATTATTCATTTTTATATGCTAAAAAAATAATTGCTGGATGCGAACTGAAAAATTGCAATGTTTGGCCTTACAATCAGGAAAAATCATATATTGATTTTATACTAGGTGTAGATGAAAATGGGAAAGAACTTAAATATACTTGTGATCCAAATAAACTGAGTAATTATTTTGGTGCCAATCCATCTGCGCCGCATTATCTTACTCCAGTGTATTTTGATTCAGCTGTTCTTAATAAGTATTATTCTAAACCTGAACGTTATAAAGTTGAAGATGGAATTATAAAATGTGGCAATCTTTGGGGGTTATACATTGATAACCATAATCAAGGTTATGTTTCTGCTTATTTAGGAGATCTAGGACGAAACCTACCTAGTGAACAGGAACAGCATTATTGGAGAGGATTTAACAAGTTAATCGATGGTGAATTAAGTGAAACGAAGTTTAACAGAGATTTTCTTTCAATTCCTACAGATTCAAAATCTCCTGATTTTGTTTTCAAAAGAACATACGCTAGTGTTAATTCTGAATTTAACCGGAAATTCGGGTGGCCAATTTTTAAGGATTTAGATGAACAAGATTTGTATAATTTTGAATCTCTGCGTGTTCCGATTAATAATTCAATAGTTGAAATGGACATGCTTGTATTATCCTTAGTGAAAGTACTGCTAGATTCGCTAAATGAAAAGGAAATAACACATCAGCTTATAGGAGAATACGAAAAGCTTATTGGAAGTATTTCAAAATTAGAAACTTGGTTTTCTGAAAAGAATTTGACTGATTATCAAGAACATATTAAGTTTTTAAGAAATCTGCAAGAATTACGTTCTGCAGGAACCGGACATAGAAAAGGGAAAAAATATCAGAAAATTTCAAAGGTTTTTGATATTCAGAAAGAAAACTATGCTGAAACCTTTTCTTCAATTCTTGACAATGCCACAAATTTTCTAAAGTATATACAATCCCATATTGATAACCTTTTGAGCAGTGTTTGACAGACATTATTAACTGTTTAACGATAACCCTATAATTTAACGATGGGTTTGGGAATTTCACCGGCTTAATTAAAAAACCACATAAAAAAGCACAACAAAAAAGCGTTGCGGATGAGGGATAACATCAATATATGTTCTCAAACTGCAACGCTTGTTTTTTATTTCGGCTTATTTACTTGGCTTTTCACTAAAATTTAACGATAAAACGACGAAACCTCTATTGACACGATTGTATCAATAGAGGTTTCCGATTTGACATGAGTGTTAATAAAGGATTTATTTTAATATAGGTTTTATCGGCAGTTACACACATTTCTCGCTCGTATATTTGTGATTCTTTCAATTTTTTTGTAGAATATTAGTGTAATTGGAGGAATTACTGATGAATAATATTCAAAACAGAGCGAGAGAAATAGTAAATGAAAGTATTATCTACAGGTAAGCCAACGACTTATATAGTGAAAATCCATAACAGAAAGCTATAAAATATAAATCGACAGCAAATTTTCAAGTTATATTGAAGATTTGCTGTTTTGTTTTACTTCGATTTTACATCGTTTGGGTTACGAATTTTACAGCCTGAAATTACACTATAACTGTGGACAAAAGAAATAACC
>JAXJTR010000148.1:0-10522 GCA_036309465.1 Acutalibacteraceae bacterium | reverse complement strand
TTATTTACACACAACTATATATTCTTACACACAACTTATTATAAATAAAATCAACAAATTTTACAGTTTCTTGTAACATAACAAGAATAACTGGAGGAGCATATGTTAAAAATAGCACTTTGTGATGACAATGTGGCAATTCTTGATAACATCTACAGTGTTATTAGGAGTTTTTTTGAGAATAACAGTCACAGTTTCATTATTGACAAATATACAAATGGCGAATTACTTTTAGAAAATTACAACCAAAAAAACTACGACATTGTTTTTTTAGATATTGATATGCCGTCAATATCAGGATTTGAAATTGCAAAAAAGCTTAGAGAGCAATCCGGTAGCAACTGCTACATAATTTTTATAACAAGTCATTCAGAGCTTGTTTATGATTCTTTTGATTTTCAACCATTTAATTTTATTAGAAAAACTTCTACAGAAGAAATCAAGAAAAGCTTGCATAAGGTTTTAGAAAAATTAATGCTTCATATTAAGCAAAATGAAGTTGTTGTTTTTGATGATAATTTAAAAGGTAAGCTTCCTATATCTATAAGAGATATTATGTACATAGAAAGTGACAAGCACTATATTAATTACTATGTGCAAAATATGGACAACAATATTAGAGTAAGAGAAACTATGAAAAACTGCGAAGAAAAATACATTAATATGGACTTTATAAAAATTCATAAAAAATACTTGGTTAATATGAGATATATTGCTTCTATAGACAACAATTTAGATGAAGTAAAACTAAAAAACGGAAAAAGACTACCTATGAGTAGAAACTATAAAAAATCTGTAGATAGCCAATATATAGTGTATTTGAGGTCTAATGTATGATAGATTTCTTATGGTTTATATTAGAAATAGCAGTTAATGTTTTTCAGGGCATAATCATTACCCATTACGCTTACAGTTTTATGGGTGACAAAAGAAATAGACACTTTATTAAAAATGGTGGACTGCTCTCTGCAATGATTATGGCAACATCTCTAACTATTGTAAATCATCTGTTTGTCTTTGATGGTTTATTTTTTATCCTTATTATAGGCACAGACTTTGTGTATTCTCTTATTAGTTTAAAAGGAACTATCTTAAAAAAGCTTTTTGTAAATTGTTTTTCTACAATATGTATTTTAGTTATAACTGCCATTGTTTCAAACTTTTTTGCTACGCTTTTCGGCAAGACTCTTACAGATATTATTTCTACACAAAATACAGAGCGATTTATTAGTCTTATAGCAAATCAGCTTATTATTTTATATGTATACCAAATAACACTAAAGCTTTTTGCTAAAACAAATAATAAAGATGATAATTTAGAGCCCAGAGAATGGAGTCTAATACTGGTTGTGCTCGTATTAAGCGTTTTGATTGCTTTTTGTTTAAATACAATTTCATTACAGCATATAAATCATACAGGCAGAATGTTTGTAGTATTATCGGTACTTGGTATTGCGTTCATGAACATTGTAACAGTATTTTTGGTTATAGACCTTAGTAAAAAGAATCGTGCAATTAAAGAAAATGAATTATTAAAATTACAGCAATCTTATCAGAAAAAGATTGTAGACAACGCAAAAAGCGAATACGATGTTATCAGAAAAATGAGACACGATTTTAAAAATAATTTTGTGATTGTAGAAAACCTGTTACAAAACGAAAAAATAGAGAAAGCTAAAGAATATTTAAGCAACTATAACAACAAGATAAATAACTTTGAGCTTTATATAAACACGAATAACGACATAGTAAACGCTATTATTAATATAAAATCCACAGTTGCTAAAGGCAATGGAATAAATGTGTCTGTTACTTCAATTTCTGATTTTGATAATATTGACGATATCGATCTTAGTAATCTGCTTAGTAATATGTTTGATAATGCTATTGAGTCGTGCACAAAACTTGATACTGCTACAGATAAGTTTATTAAGTTATCTATTACTTCTGATGAGAGTAATTATAGCTTTTTTATGAAAAACACTATTACAGAATCCGTACTAAAAAATAATCCATTATTATCTACAAGCAAGCTGAACAAGAATAGTCACGGATATGGAACTAGGATTATTAAAGACATCGCAAAGAAATATTCAGGAATATGTGATTTTTACGAAGAGGACAATTATTTCTGCTGTAGAGTTTTATTAAGTCGTTTATAACTATTTGTTATAACTTTAATAATAAGCATATTTTATATCTGCTCATCAATTGAAAAAGCATTAAACCTACCTTTACTAAATATAGTTTAGGTAGGTTTTTTACATCTTGTGCCTTATAAATTCACCTTGTGCCAATTTGCTTGAACTTTTAAAGCTTTTAATGTATTGTTAAGTTAAAGAAACGGAGTTGCAGAAAATGATTGAAGGTATAACAAATAAAATATTGGCTTATCTTCGTTCGCAAAATCAACTTTCGGATAATCCTACGGAGGTAAGCGTATATAAATATGGAATTGAAATTACCCTATCTTCTTTGTTAAATTTTATATTAATAGTATCAATAGGTATAATAACCGGAAACTTTTTTGAAAGCTTATTATTTCTGCTTTGTTTTGTGCCTTTAAGACAATATACAGGTGGGTATCACGCAAATACATATTTTAAATGCAATTTATATTTTTGCGTATGCTTCGCAATTTTATTAGCAGTATACACTTTAACAAAAGCATCTTACTCTGCCCTGTGTGTTACAGGAATTAATTTATTTTCTGTATTATCTATTGGATATTTTTGCCCTATTGAAAACAAAAATAAAAAAGTAGCAGATAAAGACAAAAAGAAATTTAAAATAATAGCTGTAATTATTTCTTCGGTTGTCAGTATCGTTAGTATTATATTAACTATTTTCAATGTAGAATATGGAATTCTAATCTCCTATACAGTGTTGTTGGTAGTTGTATTGATATATATAGCAGTCCTTAGAGAAAGGAGGAAATAATAATGAACAAAAACTCAAAAATTGCTTCTGTTGTTAAATCAGTTGCTTTGTTTAACGCAAAGAAAGCTGTAGACGAGGTTTCTCTATGGGGTCTAAAGCAAACAAAAGAGCCTGAGTGTTTGAAGAGCTTCTTCGAGAAGAAGTAATATTTTAAACTAGTTTTCTATTCAAAGTGAATTTGTATATAATTTATTTTGAATGCTCCTTATAAGGTTTAGAGTTTCCCTCTATTCCTAGATGTTTATAAATAGTTGTGTAAAAGCCGAAAGCTTCCTTTGACAAAAGGGAGCTTTTGGCTTTTACTAATTAGATTACACCATGAAAATCGTGATAACCTGTTATTGATTTTGGAACTTGCAATTGGGTTTTGATAGCGATTTTTTCACTTTGAGTTAGGGATTTTGTAGAGATATCCAGAGTAATTACGTCACGGTAATAATCCAATGTGTCCAAAGTTTCTCCCTCTCCCCACTGGGTAACGGTGTAATAGCAATAATATAACATTTTATTGCTTGAAGTATCTTGATAAACAAAGCTATCAATTACCTTTATTGCACCACGATTTGCAAACTGTGAATACTGATAAGTGTCACAATATTTACGGTATGTTTCACTATCAATATCATACTCATAAGACTCAACATTAACATTTTCAAATGTATCGTTCTCATAATAAAAACCGTCGTAAAACACAGGAGATTCATTATCTGAAAACAAATAATACAATGAATTATCATCTATATATTGCAGTTGGTCAATACGTTGTAATGCAAAATCATTACTATATGGCTTATTAGTATAAGCTTGAGTTACATCAAATATCTGTTCTGTTGGCTTTTCAGTGGATTGTGTAGTTGATAAGCTTGTTGGATTATTTGTTGCAGTAGTAACTACTTCTGTATTATTTTCACTTGAAGCGACTTCAGTTGTTTTAGATGAGTTATCAGCACAGCCTGAAAAAGCTGTACAACAAATAACTGCTACTGAAAAAAATATTAAAAATCTTTTCATAGTATACTCCTATTTAACTATTCCTTTAATTTTCTTCTTTATTATTTTCACTTTGAGACATTGATAATAAATCGCTTTCAGAAATAATAGTTAATCCTAAAGTTTGAGCCTTTGTAAGCTTACTACCTGCATCCTCACCTGCTACAACGTAATCTGTTTTCTTTGATACAGATGAAGATGTTTTTCCTCCAAGGCTTTCTATTATCTTTGTAGCCTCGCTTCTCTTTAGCGTTGGCAATGTACCTGTAAGAACAAAGGTTTTTCCGGTAAATTTGCCTGTTTCAGCTTGTTTTTGTAAAGGAGTCATTTTAACACCTAAATCATTAAGTTGTTTAACAAGCTCTCGGTTTTTCTCCTTTGAGAAATATTCTACAACACTCTCTGCCATAACATTGCCAAAGCCCTCTATTTGAGCAAGCTGTTCTACACTTGCGTTCATTATATTTTCTATAGATAACATCGCCTGACAAAGAAGCTTTGCATTTTTTTGCCCTACATGGCGAATACCCAAAGCGAAAATAACCCTGTAAAGTTCGTTATTTTTAGATTTATCAATAGCTTTTAAAAGATTATCGGCTGATTTGTCACGCTTTTTATCCAGTGTCATAATCTGTTCTTTTGTGAGTTTATATAGGTCTACAGGAGAAGAAACTAAGCCACTTTCTGTAAGCTGTTTTAGTACAGCTTCTCCTAAACCATCAATATTCATAGCATCTCGTGACACAAAGTGAATTAAGTGTCTAAGTAGTTGTGCCGGACAACTTGTATTAGTGCACCTTAAAACTGCCTCGTTTTCCTCTTTATGAACTTCACAACCACAAGATGGGCAAACCGCTGGTAACTGATATATTGAATCAGAATTACGATTTACTACAGCTACAACCTCAGGAATGATCTCTCCTGCCTTTCTAACAGTTACAACATCACCGATATTAATATTAAGATTATTAATAAAATCTTGATTATGCAATGTTGCACGACTAACTGTAGTGCCAGCTAAAAATATCGGTTTGAATATTGCTGTAGGGGTTAACGCACCTGTTCTGCCAACATTAACCTCAACATCAATTAAGGTTGTTTCTTTTTCTTCTGGTGGAAATTTATATGCCTCTGCCCATTTAGGAAACTTTGCAGTGCTTCCAAGTTGCACACGCTGGTCGAGATTATTAACCTTTACAACAGCACCGTCTATTTGATATGCAAGATTCCCCCTGTTATCGCCTATCTCTTCTATATTTTCTATAACTTGTTCTATGTCTTCAAAAACCTTAAAGGAAGATGGCACAGGAAAACCTATTTCAGACAAAAAGTCTAATCCCTCTTTATGGGTAGACAACTGTACCCCTTGTACTTGCTGAATATTAAAAACGAAAATATCAAGACAACGCTGTGCAGTTATTTTTGCATCTTTTTGACGTAACGACCCTGCTGCCGCATTTCTAGGATTTTTAAAAGGTTCTTCGTTATTTAATTCCATTTGTTCAGTAAGCTTTATAAAAGTTTCATTACTCATATAAACCTCACCACGAACCTCCAAATAAGGAATAGGACGTTTTAAGATTTTAGGTAAAGATTTTATTGTAAGTAAATTCTCGGTTATATCTTCCCCTTCTGTTCCGTCACCTCTGGTTGAGCCACGAACAAAAATACCGTTTTCGTATTCACAAGATACTGAAAGTCCGTCGATTTTAGGCTCTACCACATACTGAACATTACCAACTGATTGTTTTACTCGTTGGTCAAACTGTCTAAGCTCGTTATGTGAAAAGGAATCGTGTAAGCTTTCCATAGGTACTGTATGCACAACCTTAGAAAACTTGTCAGATGCCTTACCACCAACCCTATTTGTTGGTGAATTATCTTTTTTAAGAGTAGGGAAATTACTCTCTAGTTGCTCTAATTCATTAAGCAACATATCGTATTCATAATCGGATATAACTGAATCATCGTTATTATAATATTTATCATTATGATAATTAATTTCTTTTGTTAAAAACTCTATTCGTTTTTTTGCTTCTTCTAATGTCATAACATCACCTGTTTTTAAATTTAGTATTATTATACTCTTAAATCACCCCTAAATCAACAACGTTGATAATATTTATGCTATCAAAATCCAGTGAGAAATGTCAAGGGTATAGCTTATGTATAATTATTCTTTTATTTGCATAATCACGTAACAACACAGAGGGAGTATACAGGTTGTAATAATACTGATAGTTATATTATCCTTTATCGAATCTATTCCGTAATTTTTTTAACGCTTTTGTTTCTATTCGTGATACATAAGAGCGTGATATATTAAGCTGTTTTGCAATTTCTCTTTGTGTTTTTTCATCATTACCACCTAATCCATACCGCAAAGCTATTACGGTTTTCTCTCTAGCATCCAAAACCTCATCTATATATTTTCCTAATTTCTCGCTGTTTAGCTTAACATCTAACTTATCTACAATATCATCGTTTACAGAGATAACATCCATTAATATAAGATTGTTACCGTCTTTATCAGTGTCTACAGCTTCATTCAGAGATATATCTTGTTGACTTCGCTTGGCGTTACGGAACATCATAAGAATTTCATTTTGTACACAGGTTGATGCGTAGGAGCTTAAACGCTGTGCTTTATTCAAATCAAAAGTATTTATAGCTTTAATTAAACCAACTATTCCAACAGATATTAAGTCATCATAATCATTTGTTCCTGTATAGTATTTTTTTACAATATGTGCAACCAAACGTAAATTATGCTCAACTAAAATGTTACGAGCTTCAATATCCCCTTTTGCCACTAGCTGTAGATATTTTCTTTCATCTTGAGGTGATAATGGTTTTGGATACGCATTACTTGGGGTAAGATGAAGTATAAACATTAAATACATACTATTAATAAACTCAAATAGCATAGTGCTCTCCCCTATTCTTAAATAAGCTTACTGTATTTTATGTAGATTTATGTATCATTTTGCAAGTCCTATTATAAAAAAGGGGTTATAATTTAATCTAAGGTACAATCTATTCAGTAGAAAATATAATTGCCATATCAAAATGCAATTACATAGTGATATGGCAATTTTTTATATTTGTATACATTTATTTTCTAATGAATGAACCCCCTAGCAAAGCCAGAGGGTTCATCCAGATAGTGTATTAGGGTTAATTGTAAGTTGTAAGCAATTTATAGTGTAACCTTTGTTACAACTAAATTATATACTATTTGCTCAAAAATTGCAATACTTTTTTATTAAAAATTTCGATGTTAGAAATTTTTTACTTCTACGCTTTAATGTGAAGTTACCCCTCGTTGTTTTTAGTAAATATTACTCTATTACTAAATTAACAATTAATAAACTACCTAAACATTTAAGAATAATTTTACTTTTTCTCGAATGACATACAGTCAACACACTGCTTCTGTGTTGGGTTACATTCGTGAGTACCTACCTGAATACTATTTAATGAACAGTAGTCTTTAACATTACAATGATATTTACATTGCTGAACTGTACATTTAATTGCCTCGTTAGCATAAGAATTGTTCATAAATTTACTCCCTTTCATTTTCAAAGATAAGTTTTGACGTTAACCGTCTATAATAGAATTTGAAAATATAGCGAAAATATACACACCATATTTTTCCAACACCATAAACTATAATTGAGGTGAAATTTATGAGCGGAAATATCAAAGATATAATCTTTATGCTTCTTATGATAGCTGGCTTAGTATATTTATGGAAGTGTTTCTATACCTATATGCTTAGAAACAAGCAAGATAAAGGAGTATACATAATTATACCTATTAACGATACTTTTGAAAATGCTGAACAACTTATAAGAAGCACAGCTCAACGCATTATGCTAATGGGTAAAAATAAATTCGATAAAGTTATATGTGTTGACTATGGATGTAACACTGAAACTCGTGAGATTATAAATAGACTATGTAAAGAATATGGTTTTCTGGAATATATGCCAATTGATATTTTTGTAAAATTAGTGATAGATAATTAATACTGCATCATATAAAGACAGCCCAGTAACTTTGTCTTTAATTAACTCATTAAAAAGCTGACTACACGGAAAAAGTGTATAGTCAGCAATAATTTTATATTATTATAAATCTAAATCGTTAGCTACTAAATCGGCATAGGTTTCTCTTTTGATTATTAGCTTTGCTTTACCGTCTTTTACCATTACCATAGCTGGGCGAGGGTTACGGTTGTAGTTAGATGCCATTGAATAATTATATGCACCTGTTGATAATACAGCAAGAGTATCCCCTACCTGTGGGTCTGCAACCATAGTATCTTTTTGGATAAGGTCGCCACTTTCACAGCATTTACCTGCTACTGTAATCTTCTCGTTTGGCTCTTGAGATGCCTTGCTTGCGTTAACCACTGTGTATGCAGACTCATATAGTGCGTAGCGGATATTATCAGTCATACCACCGTCTACAGAAACATAGGTACGAACATTTGGTATATCCTTTTTTCCGCCTATTGTGTATAAAGTTATACCTGCTTCGCCTACTATTGAACGACCTGGCTCGATAAATATATAAGGCACAGGAATATCATACTCCTCAGCCTTTGCTATAACCACCTTTGAAACAGCGTTCATATAGTTATCGTAGGCAGTTGGATTATCACTATCGGTATACATAATACCAAATCCACCACCAAGGTTAAGTTGGCTAATTGTATGACCTGTTTCTTTTTTGATATCTCCAATAAAGTCCATCATCACCTGTGCTGCTGACACAAATGGGTCGATATCAAAAATTTGTGAACCAATGTGGCAATGTAACTCTGTTAACTCTACATTCTTATACTCAAATGACTTTTTAACAGCAGACATAGCCTCACCTGTTTCAAGTGCAAAGCCAAATTTTGAATCTATTTGTCCTGTCATGATAAAATCGTGAGTATGTGCATCTATACCTGGCTTAATACGCATAGATATCTTAACATTCTTACCCATATCCTGTGCAACATTGTTAAGAAGCTCAAGCTCGTAAAGATTATCAACTACTATTTTGCCTATGTTATAATCTAAAGCCATTCTTAGCTCTGCTTCAGTTTTATTGTTACCGTGGAAATGGATTTTTTCAGGTGGGAAACCAGCCTGCATAGCTGTGTAAATTTCTCCTCCTGATACAACATCAAGACCCATATTTTCGCTGTTAATAAGCTGAACCATTGCCTTACAGCTTAACGCTTTACTTGCATAGGTTGGCAGACCATTACCACCATAATAATTTTTAATTGAATTTACATAAGATTTACAGGTGTTTCTGATTGTATCTTCATCTAATACATAAAGAGGAGTGCCAAACTCTTTTGCAAGCTCTACAGTATCGCAACCGCCTATAGTAAGATGTCCTTTTTCATTTATATTTAAACATTCGTTCACAAACATTTACAACATTCCTTTCCTTACTGTTGAATAAAGCTATTATACATCACTAACGCTACATTTTTCAACTGCTTTCTGGATATAATCTCTGATTTCGTCTGTACCGTCGCCTTTCAGTGCAGAAAACGGAAATAGTTTTATATCACCGTATTCACTCAGCATAGATGTTATTAGCTCATATTGTGACTGCTGACCTGTTTTATTTAGTTTATCCTTTTTAGTTGCTACCACAATAAAAGGTAAACCTGAATCAACTAAAAATTTAATCATACCCATATCGTCAGCTGTTGGCTTATGACGCATATCGACTATTTGCACAACCAGTGCAAAATTACGTTGCTGTGCAAAATATCCCTCAACCAGCTCTGCCCAACGCACCTTTTCTGCGTGAGAAACCTTTGCATAGCCATAACCAGGTAAATCCACTAGGTTAAAATCTTTACCAACTTTGAAAAAATTTATTGTAGCTGTTTTTCCTGGTTGACCACTTACTCTAGCTAAAGATTTACGGTTAACTAACTTGTTTATTAAAGATGATTTTCCTACATTTGATCTACCTGAAAATACAATCTCTGGTAAATCACTTGGTTTTAGCTGGCTTGCTTTACCTGCCGCATAGGTAAATTCCGCATTTATAAAATTCATAGTATGCACCTCTTACAGAACAGTTTGTTCAGCATACTCTGTATGCTTTATTACAGGCTTTGACTTAGTAACAGAAGAAGGCTTACTATCAACTAATGCAATTTTCAAAACCTCTTGGATAGTTAAAACAGGGTGAAATTTAACAGCATACTTTACAACTGGGTCTACATTGAATAAATCAGATTCATTATCCTTTGGCATAATAACATTTTTTACGCCTGTAGAATATGCCGCCATACTTTTTTCTTTTAAGCCACCTATTGGCAAAACTCTACCACGAAGTGTAATTTCACCTGTCATTGCAATATCACTTCTTACAGGCTTATTTGTTAATGCTGATACCAAAGCAGTTGTCATAGTAATACCTGCTGATGGACCATCCTTTGGTACTGCACCCTCTGGTGCGTGAATATGAATGTCGTAATTTTTATAAAATTCAGAATCAATCTTTAGCTTGTCCGCCATTGAACGAACACAACTAATCGCAATTTTTGCTGACTCTTTCATAA
>JAXJTR010000147.1:0-34485 GCA_036309465.1 Acutalibacteraceae bacterium | reverse complement strand
TGCAAGAACTATAACAGATATAAACTCATATATAAGTAGGTCATTCTTGATATATGATGCTGATGAGCCTTCAAGTATAACATTACCATCTGCATTTATTGTACTATATAAAAAACTACTATCGTCAGAAAAACAATAGATGTTATCACTAATGCGTGTTAATATAGGATTATCGTCATAAGTATAAAGATTTGGGTTATCAGAAACCTTTAATGATAAATAGTTAAAACAAGGAAAAATTTTTGAGTTACCCTCAAAAACACCTCTACTTACAACATAATCACCGCTAATATCAGGTTGTTTGGTTATTTCTCTGTTAGTATAAATAGGGTTGTCTTTGAATACCCCAAAAATTATTTCAGGAATACCATTACAAAAAGTAGTTTCGATTTGCTGGTTTGTAAGAACAACAACACCTGTTTTTGAATCTCTATCAAAAACTAAATTAGCTGAACCAGCCATAGTGTTACCACCGTGACCAAGGGTTCTTATGGCATATTCTGTAACAAATAAACCATGACAAATTTTAGGAATATCACTATCACCATAAAAATCACTGGCTGAAAGTAATAAATCAAGTGTTTTTTTATTTTTAAAAAGAACGCAATTATCACTTACAAATGACTGTGCAAAAGTTGTAATATCAGCAAGTGTACCTGTTGCTGAACCAGCAGGGTATAGAAGAATAAAAAACATTGCTGTACCAAGTGATTCGTCTATTTTATTTTCTCCTTGTGTTGAAATTAAATATGATTTTTCTTTCTCACGCTGTTCACGCACCCAAGGTGTATCTTTGTAATTAGAGCTTATTGATGTATGCTTCATACCCAGTGGTTCAAAAATATTTTTATGTACATATTCTGAATAATCAATTCCGCTTATTCGTTGAACAATATATCCTGCAAGAGCTGTGCCCCAGTTTGAATATGCAGTAACCTCACCAGGTTTAAAGGCTTGTGCTGGTTCTGTATTTTTAAGTGCCTGTTCAAGTGAGATAATATCAGCCTCGTTAGCAACCTCAATATTACTCATTACTTCCTGCCAACCAGCATTATGATTCATTAGATTTAACATTGTAATTGGCTCGTTATATTTAAGCTTTGTTAAAAAGCCTTTAGGAAGATACTCTCTTATATCAGTGTTAAGGTCAAGCTTGCCTGCTTCGTTAAGTTGCATAACGCTCACCCAAACTAAAAGCTTTGAAATACTACCCCATTCGTAAACAGAATTTTCATCGGCAAGGATTTTATTTTCTCTGTTAATATAACCATCGTGTTTGCTGTATAAGATTTTATCCCCTTTGAATACAGAAGTTGCAAAAGAAGCGTATTTACCTGTATTTGATGTTGCAAAATCCTCTATTTCTATACCTATGTCATCATATACAATTTCTGAGGGTGTTGTATCCTCTAATGTGTTTTCGTCAATTGCCTGAACAGGAATTGAAAGCATTGTAAACAAAATAGTTACAATAAGCATAATAGCTGATAGCTTTTTCATTTTTATCTCTCCTTTTTGTAATTATTAAATTTAGTACTTAACCTTTATAAAAATCAAAAATCCCCTCAACTACCTTGTCAATATCATCGGCAGATAAATTATAATACATAGGTAGTCTTAGTAAACGCTCACTTTCCTTAGTTGTGTAAATATCTTTACCATAAAATACACCATATTTTTTACCAGCTGGTGCTGAATGAAGTGGAACATAATGAAATACAGATGCAATATCTCTATTTTTTAAATGGTTAATTAAAGCTGTTCTCTCCTCTAAATCCTTTGTTTTTATGTAAAACATATGTGCATTGTGTGTGCACTCTTGTGGGATATATGGAAGCTCAATAACACCTTTGTTTTTTAATGGTAATAAACCTTTATAATATCTATCCCAAGAAGCCAGCCTGTTATTATTAATAGCTTCTTTTTCTAACAACTGTGCATATAGATAGGCAGCATTAAGCTCACTAGGCAAAAAAGAAGAACCTACGTCCATCCAAGAATATTTATCAACTTGCCCTCTGAAAAATTGTGAACGGTTAGTACCTTTTTCTCTAATAATTTCACCACGAAGCAAGTCATCTTCTTTATTAATAAGTATAGCACCGCCTTCCCCCATACTATAATTTTTTGTTTCGTGAAAGCTAAAGCAACCATAATCACCAATACTACCTAAAGCCTTGCCTTTATAAAAAGCCATAACTCCCTGTGCAGCGTCCTCTATAACCTTTATATTATGCTTTTTTGCGATTTCATTAATAGTATCCATTTCACAGGCTACACCGGCATAATGTACAGGAACAATGGCTTTTGTTTTATTAGTAATAGCACCCTCTATTAAATTTTCATCTATGTTCATTGTATCAGGTCTAATGTCAACAAAAACAATTTTAGCACCTCGTAAAACAAAGGCATTTGCTGTAGATACAAAGGTATAAGATGGCATAATAACCTCGTCGCCAGAGGTAATACCAGCAAGTATAGCCGACATTTCCAGCGAATCAGTACCCGAATTTGTAAGCAATGCCTCTTTTGTGCCTGTATATTCTTCTATTATCCTTTGGCATTTTTTTGTAAAAGGTCCATCACCACATATTTTACCCGATTTTATAGCTTCTGATATATATTTTTCCTCTGTACCGATATATGGGGAAATATTAAAATTTATCATACAGTTAAGCTCCTTGTAAATTTATTAACTACTTTTAATTATAGCCATAGAACAAATTATGTCAAACATATTATATGTAGTATTTAAAAATTTTGTTTTTTCTTTTAATTTACTAATGATTGTATTTATGTTATAATGTAAAACTATAAAACCCTATATCAATAAGAAGTCTTTAAAGTAAGATTTTCTGTTTTTATATATTGTTTATTTTAAAGTAGAGAGGTTATTTTTATGAGCTTACTTTCTTTTGTAATACCTTGTTATGGCTCAGAAAACACTATTAATGCTGTTATTGACGAAATAATATCAGTTGTATCTCAAAAACAAGAATATGATTATGAAATTATAGCTGTTAACGACCAGTCACCTGATAATGTTATTAATGTGTTAAAATTAATAGCGGCTAAAAATAAAAAAGTAAAGGTTATAGATTTAGCAAAGAATTTTGGTAAACATTCAGCTGTTATGGCTGGTTTTTCTCAGGTAAAGGGCGAATATATAATTTGTTTAGATGATGACGGTCAATGCCCAATGGACAGGCTATGGGATTTGCTTGAGCCTGTAGAAAAAGGTGAAGCAGATTATTCAATGGCTGACTATGCTGTAAAAAAGCAATCTAAATTTAAAAACCTTGGCAGTGCGGCAAATTCATTAATGTCCTATATATTGCTTAACAAGCCTAAGGATATGCACTTTACTAATTTTAAAGCAATGAAAAGATTTATTGTAGATGAAATTGTAAAATATAATAATCCTTATCCTTACTTAGAGGGACTAACACTGCGAACAACCAACAAAATAGCAATGGTGCCAATGGAAGAAAGAGATAGAATTGCAGGAGTAGGACATTTTACTTTTAAAAAGTCTATTTCTTTGTGGGTTAATGGCTTTACAGCTTTCTCTGTAAAACCTTTGCGTATTTCTACAATAATTGGTCTTATTTGCTCAATAATTGGATTTATTTATGGACTTGTAGTTGTAGTAAGAAGATTGTGTAATCCTGCAATAATGCTTGGATATAGCTCAATAATGGCAGCTATGCTGTTTATTGGCGGTGTTATAATGGTTATGCTTGGTATGATTGGTGAATATATAGGCAGAATTTATATTAGCCTTAATAATTCCCCACAATATGTTATTAGAGATATAATTAATAAGGACGACGATTAATTCTGGGAGGAAGCTATGAAAAAAATCATAATTTTAGGTGCCGGAATTTATCAGGTGCCTTTAATAAAGCAGGCAAAAAAGCTGGGAGTTTACACAATAGTTGTAAGTATAAAAGGTAATTATCCTGGTTTTAAATATGCTGATAAGGTTTACTACGAAAACACAACCGATTACAATGCCATATTAAAAATTGCAGAAGATGAAAATGTAGACGGTATTGTAACAGCAGGTACAGATGTTGCAGTAATTACAATAGGTAAGGTATGCGATAAGCTTGGTTTGTGTGGGTTATCTGAAAAGGCTGCAACAATTGCATCTAATAAACTGTTAATGAAAACTGAATACGAAAAGTACGGAGTAAGAACAGCTGGTTTTAGAAAGGTAGAATTTATTGAGGCTGATATAATTAAAGCTACCACAGAGCTAAATTACCCATTAATCTTCAAGGCAGTAGATACATCAGGCAGTCGTGGAATAATAAAGGTAGAAAAACCTGAAGAAATTACTTCTGCAACTGAAATTGTAAAATCAGCAACTAAGCTTGATTATTTTATAATTGAGGAGTTTATCACAGGTGTAGAATTTGGTGCTCAAGCCTTTGTACAGGATAATAAACTACAGTTTTGTTTACCTCACGGTGACTATATTTTTACAGGCGATACTGGGGTTCCTGTAGGACATTTTGCACCATATAATTTGTCTGATGACATTATAGCAGACACAAAGCTACAGCTAACCAATGCTATTAATGCTATGGGATTAAATAACTGTGCTGTTAACGCAGATTTTATACTTTCAGACAATAAAGTTTATGTGTTGGAAATTGGTGGTCGTTCAGGTGCAACCTGTTTGGCAGAGCTTGTTTCTATTTATTATGATTTTAATTATTATGAAAAGCTTATTTTATCAGCACTTGGACAATCACCGTCTTTTGAAAGCAGTAAAAAAGTACCTAATGCAAGCCGATTAATAACAAGTGAAAAAACAGGTGAGATAAAACTAATATCTAATAATAATATTTCTAATTCAAATATAGTAGAAATACAGCTTGATTATCAAGTTGGTGATAAGATAAAAAAATTCAATGTAGGCCCTGACAGAGTAGGTCATATAATCACCAAAGGCGATACATTAGATGAAGCTGTTAATACTTTAGAAAAGGCAATTAACAATATTATTCTCGAGATTGAATAGAATAATTGACTAAATTATAATTTTCTGTAATAAAAATTTTGAAAGGATGTTTTAATTGTCATACGCAATAATTGAAACATTAAGAAGAATAGTTCAACTTATATTTGGTAGTGAGCTTTTCGACCTTCCTGTTCTTAGCTTTCTAAGAGTGGTTATGTACAGATTATGCTTTAATATAGGTAAATCTCCTACAATTGGCTTTGGTATGAGATTTTTTCGTTCTCATAGAATGAAAAACGGTAAGGTTAGGGTAGGGGACAATGTATTGCTTGCAAAACACACTGAAATTGACTACAGTGGCGAAGTTATTATAGAAGATAATGTATGGATTTCCGAAGATGTACAAATTCATACCCACGAACATCTTATAACTCCTACAAGAATAACCAAGGAAAAAGAAAACATAAGACCAAGCAAAATCCATATACATAAAAATGTGTGGATAGGAGCAAGAGCAACTATACTGCCATCTGTAAGTGAAATTGGTGAAAATTCAATTATCGGTGCCGGTTCAATTGTTACAAAAAATGTAGCCCCAAATACAGTTGTAGCTGGTAACCCTGCAAGAGTAATACGAACATTGGAGTTTGAAAATGAAGCTTAACACAAATAAAACAGATAAGAGCAAAAGCAAGGTGCTAAACTTTGTATTTTTGCATTTTACTATTTTAATATACACAGGAACATCAATTCTATCAAAAACAGCATCTAATTACGAATTTTTGTCATTACAATATATTATGTGCTTTTTTGGAATGTTCTGCTGTCTTGGGGTATATGCAATCTTATGGCAACAAGCCATTAAAAACTTTCAACCCTCGGTAGCGTATTCAAATAAAAGCGTAACAACAATATGGGTGCTTGTATTTTCAGCATTACTTTTTAACGAAGGGATAACTGTAAAGAATATTATTGGAACTGTTCTAATAATATTAGGTGTAATTTTGGTGTCGATTAAAGATGAATAATTATATTTATTATTTAGGTGTACTTGGCACTGCACTTGCCTCTGCAATTTCTCAAATTTTGCTTAATGTAAGTGCAAAGAAAAAGTACAGTAAAAAGGTTTTTGAATATTTAAACCCATGGGTAATTTCTTCTTATGCTATTTTGGCTTTTACTTTAGTTGCCAATGTGTATATTATGAGATTTATCCCACTTAAAATTGCCCATGTACTGGCGGCAAGCACATATATATTTGTAGCTATATTAAGTAGATTAGTTTTTAAAGAAAAAATTAGTTTTAAAAATATATTAGGATTATGTATTATATGTGCAGGAATAATTATGTTTGTTATATGATAAAAAGAACTCAAGCACACTGTAGTTATACAGTAACTTGAGTTCTTTGTTTTTGCGGTTAAAATAAATTTTGTGATTTATGTTGCGTGGTGTGTGCAATCAATATCAAAAGATAGCTACACTTAAACAATACCTAACAACTGTCTTTGTAAAAGCATTGCGTCCTTTACGCTTATAGCTTTGTCAGAATTTATATCTGCACAGTAAATTTCATTACGATTAAGCTTTGTTATTCCAAGAATATATCTTTGTATTAGCATTAAATCCTTTGAGCTTATTTTACTATCTCTTGAAACATCAGCTTTTAATAATCCGTCGTCAGCAGAAGTGATTGCCTTAATTACAAAGTTAGAGCCTATCTCATCATCAAGCATAGAGGAATAAAAATCAGGAAGATTGTAAATTTTATCAAACAATTTTAAGTAGCTGGCATCTTTTTTTACATCAGGCATATAAATATATTTTCCGCCGGATATGGTCAGCCATTCATTACAACCCATTGTACTGGCTATATCATTTTCAGAACCATCAATTCTTACAGCTAAGGCTCCCTTTGTGTATGGAAGCTCAAAATTTGTTTTTGCATTAATATAACCACTATAGTCTACCGTGCCACCTGTTAAATATGTCCACTGTTTTTCGTCGTTAATTATATCACCATTATTATTAAGTGGCACATAATAAATATCATATTCAGCACCAACAGACTGTGTTTCAAACATTACACTGTCAAGGTTACCGTACTGTTCGGTAAAATCAAAAACATTAAAAAATGTCATATCATCAGCAGGCACTGTAGCACCGTTTTCAGTTATATTAATTGAAAAATCATACACAGCACCATCATTTTCTACTTGATATAGCTTAGTGTTGTCTTCTATTTTTTGAACATTCTTTATTGCGTAGGTAGCACTTAATTTGTCACCAAATAAATATTTATCCTCGTAAGAAATCCAAATATATCCATTATCACCTGTGTTAGTGCCCCAACTGTTTTTACATAGCCAAGCACCATCATTAACAGGTTGATAATTTGTTTTAAAGTTTTTTCTTGAGTATGTATCGTCCCAACCAACAACTGTAATTGCGTGTCCTTCTATTTGGCTTGTACTGCTAAAGGTTTTGTATGCGTATGTTGCAGTTTTGTTACTGTTAAAGAATATACTATTTGAGGCAAAATTTGCACCTACTGCTCCATAATTCATAATAGCAGTTTTAATTGTGTTTATATCATTTGGTAATATAACAATATCTGTAGCACCATATTCGGTTTTTCCAAGCTTGTCAACCTCTGAAAAAGTTTTGCCTGTTGCGTAATTAAAGGGGATATCCGCTTCAAGTCTTGCACCTTGCCAAGAGGCAAAATATCCTAGTGCAGTTTCAGAAAAAGAACCAGAATTTAAATCTCTTAGCCAACCAGTGTTGTTTTCACGAGCAGTAGCCCAAATATCTAAATGCTCCTCAGATAAATCGTATTCGCCAAAACCATTTTTAAGTAAAGCAGACTCCATAACTGCCATTGCGGTAAATGTCCAGCAAGTGTTATGTGTTTCCTGATTTTTAACAGATGTAATATACCCTTTGTCTACACTACTGTATGCTGTAGGCATATTTTCGTTGATTTTTATAGATTGCGATGGCACAGTAGTTTTCTTTACCAACGAGCCTACCTTTTTTGTGACTGACTCTGATATAATAATTTTTTTATCATTATTTTTTGTAAATGAAACCTCATTACTTGCATAAGTAATCAAATTTGAAGATGTAAGAAGCATTGCAACTAAACTAATGCTTATAATTCTTTTAATATTTTTCATTAAAATACCCTCCGGTTAAAATACTCAGTGAACATTATAACAAAATTATTACATAAAGTAAATGTATAATATTCAATATAACAAAACACATTATTTAAAATAAATCATATAGGGATTATTGAATAAAGTTAATTTATATGTTATTATTTTCAAGAATTAAATTTATTTAAGGGATTTGTAGAAAAATATATGAGAGAAATAATTATAAAGAAGAACGATGCAAACCAAAGACTGGATAAATTTTTAACTAAGCGTTTTAAAACAATGCCAAAGTCGTTGATGTATAAATATATTCGCACAAAATATATTAAGGTGAATAATAAACGATGTGAAATCTCCACTATGTTAAAAGAGGGAGATGTTTTAAAGCTGTTTATTAAAGATGAATTTTTCGATAACGAAACCACCACAGAAAATTATGATTTTCTAAAAGCTCCTAAAAAGCTGGATATAATTTATGAAGATGAAAATATTATTCTGCTTAATAAAAAGCCCGGTGTTATAGTTCATCCTGATGACAAATATCATTTTGACTCACTAATTTCAAGAGTTCTTCATTATTTGTACGATAAAGGAGAGTATCATCCACGAGATGACAAAGCTTTTACACCTGCACTTGTAAATAGAATAGACAGAAATACAGGTGGCATTGTTATAGCGGCAAAAAATGCAGACAGCTTGCGTATTTTAAATGCAAAAATGAAGTCTAGAGAGTTAACAAAGCTTTACTTGTGTATGGTTCAAGGCAGATTAAACCGCAATCACGGAATTTTAGAGGGGTATCTTGAAAAGAACGAGAAAAAGAATAAGGTTACAATTTCTAAAATACCTACAGAAAACTCTAAATACATAAAAACTGAGTATAGGGTTGTAAAAACTATTGGCAACAACACCTTAGTAGAAATAGATTTACTTACAGGCAGAACTCACCAAATAAGAGCACATATGTCATCTATTGGGCACCCTTTATTAGGTGATACAAAGTATGGATATAAACGCAAGGGTGAAAATGATATTTACAAATATCAGGCTTTATATGCTTACAAAATTACTTTTGAATTTGAAACAGATGCAGGCTGTATGGAATATCTTAACGGTAAAAGCTTTCAAGCCGACGAAAACCAAATTTGGTTTTTAAATAACTGATATTTAGGTTGCAAAAAGATGAATTATACTGAATATAAAGATATTTTACACAAAATATTATAGTTGATTTTATAATCTTTTTTATTGACAAAATCTTACATAATGTATATACTGAAGCTAATATATTTTAGGAGGCTGTTTATGAACAATAATCAAAACAATGGTGGCTATCCATATAATTACAATTTTTCGGATTCAACACCAACCCCAACTCCACCAGTTGAACATAAGGAAAATGTTTTTCTTGGTATTATCGGTGCTTTTCTTTTCTCACTAGTAGGTGGTATTTTATGGTATGTATTGTACCAAATTGGAATTATCGCTGCAATTAGTGGCTTTGTAGGTACAATGGCGGCTGTTTACGGATATTTTATCTTCTCTAAAGGTGAAAGCTTAGTAGGTGTTATAATTTCTGTTGTAATTTCTCTACTTGTGCTAGTTGGTGCTTGGTATGTATGCCTTGCAACAGAGGTGTATAATTTATCTCAAGAATTGTATAATACTCAGTATATAGATTATCAAGTAACTTTTGTAGAGTCTTTTGGTTTAGTTCCTGAGTTACTTGCTGCACCAAAGATTGGTTTTGAGTGTTGGAAAGATTTAATTTTCGGTCTTATATTTGCATTAGCTGGTAGTGTTAAGCACCTTGCTTCTCTAAGAAGATAATAATTTTAATACATATATAATTTGTGCTTGTCTTTTATGGCAAGCACTTTTTTATTTATAAATTTCAGGAATAAGTTGTTAAGCTAATAAGTATATATGAAATAGAAAGTAAAACGGAGGAATTTAAAATGGACAACAATTATTTATTAGCTAGTTTTAATGTATGTGCAACAAGTCTTAATCAAAGGCTAAGCAAAGCATTAATGAAAATTCCTGATGATATTAAACAACAGGTTCAAGAAATACATATAAGAATAAATAAGCCTGTTGCTGTTCATTGTGGTACTATTACTTATTACTTAACAATGCAAAATCAGCTTGTTTCTTATTGCTTGCCAAATAATATGCTTATAGCAACTCAAAGAGATGTAAACGAAAGCTTCCATAATCTTTGTAGTTATTCAGTATATTCAAGACAAGAGGAAATAAAAAACGGTTACTTAACTATTAGCGGTGGACACCGTG
This sequence comes from Acutalibacteraceae bacterium, assembly GCA_036309465.1. Lineage (GTDB taxonomy): Bacteria > Bacillota > Clostridia > Oscillospirales > Acutalibacteraceae > CAG-964. Next base: position 24,057 of record JAXJTR010000147.1, on the reverse strand, counting down.
CAGGAATTTGTGGTACAGCTGTTTATACAGGAAAAGAAATTTCAAATGTTCGTGATATTTCTTCTATTAATTTAAGAGTATCTAAAGAAATAAAAGGAGTAGCAACCAGATTTGTAAACAACATAAATTTAGAAAATGGCGGTGTACTATTATGTGGTATGCCCGCTTGTGGAAAAACAACCTTTCTGCGAGATATTTCAAGAATTTTATCATCAGAAAAAAGCCACAAGGTATGTATTATAGATGAGCGTGGAGAAATAGGTGGCACACATTATGGTGTAGTGCAAAATGATGTTGGTATGTGCGATGTTTTAGACGGATATAAAAAAACAGATGGCATTATTCACGCTGTTCGTTGTATGTCGCCTCAAATAATTGTATGTGATGAGATTGGCAGTAATGATGAGGCTGAAAGTATAAAATCCTGCTTAAACAGTGGTGTTTCTGTAATTGCTTCGGTTCATTGTTCAACTGTAAAGGAGCTTTTAACTAAGCCTCAAACAAGAGCTTTGCTCTCTACAAACGCTTTTAAATATATAGCATTTATGTCAGATAGAACAACACCAGGAGTTATTAAAGAAATTTATACAATTGAGGAGTTAAAAGAATATGAAAATGATTGGTTGTATTCTTCTGATAACAAGCACAACGGTAATAGGCTTTTATCTGTCGCTACTACTACAACGCAGAATGATGCTGTTTGATAATCTAGTTTTATTTATTACCAATGTATCCACCTCAATTAGATATAACAGTAACGATATTTATAGCATACTTCTAAAGGAATACCCATATACAAAAATTCCTTTTCTTGATACTGTTTTAGCTAAACTGGAACAGGGTAACAGTGTTGATAAAAGCTGGTGTAATGGGGTAGATGCTTTACCCTTCTCTTATGGGTTAAGAAAAAAGGACAAAGCTGTAATAAAACAGTTTGGCTCAAAGCTTGGCACAACAGATGTAGACGGACAAATAAGTCACTGCGAATACTTTAAAAATCTTTATTTATCTTTAGCACAGCAATTTAAAGATGAATATACCAAGTGTTCAAAGGTGTACCGAAGTTTAGGCTTTTTTAGTGGCTTAGCTTTTTCATTGGTGATTTACTAGATGTATTTATTCAATTAAATTATAAATAGTACAAGGTTGTGAATAAAATTGGATGTTGATTTAATTTTTAAAATTGCAGCCATTGGAATAATAGTGGCTGTACTTAATCAAGTGCTTATACGCAGTGGCAGAGAAGAGCAGGCTATGATGACTACTCTTGCAGGCTTAATTGTAGTGCTTTTAATTATAGTTCAACAAATAAGTGGTTTGTTTGAAACTATAAAACAGCTATTTAATTTTTAAATATGGATATTTTAGGTATTTGCATAATAGCAGTAATAGGTTCAATTCTTGTGTTAACACTAAAGCAATCAGTACCACAGTTAGCCCTACTGCTTACTTTGTCGGTTGGAGTTATAATATTAATTTCTGTGCTTTCTTTTTTACCCATAATTACAGATAAGATTACACAGCTAATGTCACAAACAGGTGTTAATTCAAAGTATATATCTATATTAATAAAGGCACTTGGCATTTGCTTTATATGCCAATTTGCGTCAGATATTTGTAAAGATGCAGGTCAATCTGCACTTGCCTCTAAGGTTGAACTTGCAGGAAAAATTATGATATTAATATCAGCGTTACCTTTAATTGAAGAGGTGCTAAACACAGCAAAAGCATTGTTAAGTGGTTAGTTAATATATGCAAGGTGAATATATGAAAAAGATGTTAAATAAAATTATTGTGTTAGGTATAGTGTTTTTAATCTTTTCTGTTATTGGCTTTACTTCTGCCTTAGCAGTTAGCGACAAAGCCAATACATATACAGAGAATACCAATATTAATCAAGAAATATATAGCAACCAATACCACGCAGTAGGGGCAGATGCTCTTATCGAGGGCTTGCCAAAGGATATACAAAAACAGCTTAAAAGTATAGGAGTAACAGCCCCAAGCTGGCAACAGCTAAATTCTATGTCGGTAGCAGATATTTTTAATAGTTTACTTACAACAGCTGGTCAACAAGCTATTACACCCTTAAATGCTGTTATTAAAATTCTAGGAGTAATAATGTTATTGGCACTAATTAACAGTGTAAAGTCAACTGTCAATGCTTCGTCTCTTTCGTCAGTAATTGATACCGTAGGAGTATTGTCGGTAAGTATTATACTAATTTATCCCATAACATCAGTAATAGAATATGCTTGTACGGTAATAAAGCTGTCTGCTGATTTTATGATGATTTTCGTTCCTGTAATGATAGCAATAATGCTTACAATGGGACAATCTGTGCAAGGTGCAAGTAATTACACAATAGTTATGACTGCTTGCACAGTAGTTTCTCAAATATCTAAAGGGATTTTACTGCCTTTTATAAACACATATATGGGAATGTCGGTAGTTAGTGGTATTACTAAAAAGATTAATTTAAAAGGCTTTTGTGACCTTACCTATAAAGTAACTAAGTGGGTGTTAACGTTTACTGTTTCTGTTTTTACTGCAATTTTAACAATGCAAAGTATTATATCTTCCTCAGCTGATTCTGCCGGCACAAAGGCTACACGCTTTGCTATAAGTAGCTTTGTGCCCCTAGTAGGAGGTGCTTTAAGCGAGGCTTATCAAACAGTGCGTGGTTGTATGGGTTTACTAAAATCAGGTGTAGGAGTTTTTGCGATTTTAGCTACCGGAACTATCTATTTACCAGCAATTATTTCAGCAGTTTTGTGGCTAATAGCAATCAATTTTTTTATAGCTCTTGCAGATGTTTTTGATATTGGGCAGATTACCAAGCTTTTAAAAGGTACAGCAACAGTAATAAATATAATTATTGCACTTTTATTATGCTGTATGGTTATATTTATAATTTCCTCATCAATAATGCTTATGATAGGGGGCAATAATTAATGGAACAAATAACCCAATGGGCAACAGCAATTTGCATAGTTGCAGTTGCCTGTAGTCTTATAGAAATGCTGGCACCATCTAGCGAAGCTTCTAAAATGATGAATTTTGTGTTAGGGCTGTTTTTGATAGTTGCAGTATTATTACCTGTTGCAAACAGCTTAAAGTCAGGTGATTTTAGTTTTGATAAAATAAATTTAATTCAGAAAAACACTGATTTACCAAAGTGTACAGATGATTTAACTATTAATGTAGGAAAAACTTCAATAGAAAACTTAATAAAAGAGGCTTTGAGAAAAGAAAAAATTGAGTATAAAAAAATAACAGTTAATATGGATAGTTCAACAGGCGAAAGCATAGATATAATTAGAGCCGAAATTTTGGTTGATAAATCCTACAGAAATAAACTTATACAGGTGCAAGATGTAGTTGAAAAAACTACAGGAATAAAACCTGATGTATATGTGGGGTGATAAATTGGAGGATGTACGAGAAAGCATACTTACAAAACTAAGGGAATATACAAAAAATACTAAGTTTGTTACGGTGATTGTAGCTATTGGTTTAATAGGTATTGTGTTAATTTTGTTATCGGATTTAGTTAAACCAAAAACATCAGAAGAGAAACAATCAGACACTCAAATTAAGTATGTAAGCCTTGATGAATACGAAAATCGTTTAGAGCAAGGTCTGGCTGAAATTATCAGCTCAATAAATGGTGCAGGAAAAACCAGAGTTTTATTAACTATGGAAAGTACCGTGGAGCAGGTTTATGCTACAAATAAAAATCTATCTCAAGACAACAGCACCAATATGGATAATAGTAATTCATCATCAGATAAAGACATTCAAGCAGAAACTACATACATAACGGTTGAGCTTTCTGACGGCACAGAGGAAACCGTGCTTGTTAAAGAAATTCAACCCAAGGTTAGGGGAGTGCTGGTGGTATGTGCAGGGGGCGATGATAGCATTGTAAAAGGGAAAATCATTGATGCAGTAACAAAAGCATTAGATATTTCATCATCAAAGGTCAGCGTTGCTGGGCTGTCACAATAAGGGAGGATTATGTATATGAAATTAGGAAAAAGACAATTGATACTTTCGGGGTTAGTTTTAGCATTAGGAACAGCAGTTTATCTAAATTGGCAGTTTTCAAGTAATACAGATTTACTTAGTGGTGCCAATGCTATAACTGTTTCTAAAGAGTTAGGCGAAGCGGAGTTTGTAAACACAACAGTAAGTAACACCAAAAAAGAAAAAATAACAGAAAAGTCAACAGAAAAAAATACGGAAAAAGCTACCCAAAATACATCTGCAACAGCCGATGAATATTTTGCACAGGCTAAAATAAATCGCCAGCAAACACAGGACGAAATAGCAGAAATGACGGAAGATATTTTAAAATCAACAGAAGAAAACGATGCAGCCAAAACCGAAGCTGTAGCACAGGCAGCACAACTTGCAACTATAATGGAACAGCAAACAAATATCGAAAGCTTAATAAAAGCAAAAGGCTTCGAGGAATGTTTGGTATTTATACAAAACAACGAATGTAGCGTAGTGGTAAAGGATAGTGAGTTGACAGGTGAAGATGCAATGATTATTAAAGATATTGCCACTTCTCAATCAGGTGTACAGTCAGATAAAATTACAATAACAGCTGTTTAGTTAGTTTTTATTTTTAAATAAATTAAACGGTTGAAAAACTTGATTAAAAGTGGTATAATTCTCACGGTTTAACATTTATCTGTGATTTTTATAGGATATATGTTATAGATGAAATTTGAAAAAAATTATTGAATAAAGCTATTGACAAAATATGTATTGTTTGTTATACTAGCAGAAGAAAATAAAGTAAAGCAGATATGCTTTCACCTATGGAGTTCCGTCTTGCATAGGTCAATCACCTTTTGTTATACAATGTTTTATTGTGTATTACTTTGTGTTTGATTGCGGGCGGAGTTTATCTGCTCGCATTTTTATTTCTTATATTCTTTTGGAGGTGCTTACCCATTAGCAACAAGGAACTACAGATTAACGATGAAATTCGTGATAAGGAAATTAGAGTAATCGGTGCAGACGGTTCTCAGCTTGGTATTATGTCGGCTGCAAAGGCATTAGAGATTGCAGAGTCTAAGAATTTAGATTTGGTTAAAATTGCCCCACAGGCAAAACCACCTGTATGCAAGATAATGGATTATGGTAAATATCGTTTTGAACAGGCAAAGCGTGAAAAAGAAGCTAAGAAAAACCAGCGTGTAGTTGAAGTTAAGGAGATTAGACTTTCCCTTAATATTGATACACACGATTTCAATACCAAGGTAAATCAAGCAATGAAGTTTATCAAAAGTGGCAACAAGGTAAAAGCTTCCATTCGTTTCCGTGGCAGAGAGATGGGTCACCCAGAGATAGGTCAGGAAAATATGGACAGATTTGCAAAGGCTATGGAAGAAGTAGCAGTTGTTGAAAAGCCGGCAAAACTTGAGGGACGTAATATGCTAATGTTCCTTGCTCCAAAAACAGGCAAATAATTACACAAATCAAGGAGGATAATATTATGCCAAAGATTAAGACACACAGTGGTGCAAAAAAGCGTTTTAAGGTTTCAAAGAACGGTAAAGTAATCCGTGCACATGCTAACAAGCGTCACATTCTAAACAAGAAGACAACAAAGCGTAAGAGAGGTCTAAGAAAGAACGCTGTAACAGATAAGACAAATGTAGCACAGCTAAAGAGACTAATCCCTTATAAATAATTTAAGAAAATTAACTGTTTAATAAATAACCATAACGGAGGTAAAACAATATGGCACGTATAAAGGGTGCGATGATGACTCGCAAGAGAAGAAAGAAAGTTCTAAAGCTAGCTAAAGGTTACTGGGGTTCTAAGAGCAGACACTTCAAGATGGCTAAGCAGGCTGTAATGAAGAGCGGTAACTATGCATATATCGGTAGAAAGCACAGAAAGAGAGATTTCAGAAGACTATGGATCACTCGTATTTCAGCTGCTTGCAAAATGAACGGTACTAACTACTCAACATTTATGAATGGTCTAAAGAAGGCTGGCATTACTCTAAACAGAAAAATGCTTTCAGAGATTGCTATTGCTGACCCAGCTGCATTCACAAAGCTTGTTGAGCAGGCAAAGAACGCTTAATAGTAAAGCTGTAGTTGCGTTTGGGAGATAACTCTCAAACGCACTTTTCGTACTGGTAGGATTTTGGAGTGATATTATGCAACGCATTACAAGTAAAGACAACCCCATAGTAAAACATATATCCAAGCTTATAAAAAGCTCAGGCTATCGTAGTGAATGTTCGCAGTTTGTAATTGAAGGAGCAAGACTATGTGCAGATGCACTTGATAGCAATGTTAATATAGAAACTGTAATTGTTTCTGATTCTGCATTTGAAAAATATAAACCACAGGTAGACAAATTGGTTGAAGTTTGCGAAAGCACCTTTGTTTTTTCAGATAAGCTGTTTTCTCAAATTTCAGACACAAAGTCGCCACAAGGGGTTTTATGTGTTTGTAATATAAAATCTAAAAAATTTAATATTAATGATAAAGGTGTGTACCTTGCACTTGAGCATATTCAAGACCCATCTAATATGGGCACTATTTTACGAACAGCCGAGGCTCTTGGTGTAAAAGGTGTAATTCTTACTAATAACTGTTGTGATATTTATTCCCCTAAAGTTTTAAGAGGCACTATGGGTGCAGTGTTTAGATTGCCTATCCATATTTGTAATAGTATGGTGCAGACTGTAAAAGAGTTAAACAGCAAAAATGTAACAACTATTGCAACAGTAGTACATAATACTGCAATTCCTGTAACAGCGTTAACCGAAGAAGAAAAAGGCTATTGTGCTGTTTTAATAGGTAACGAGGGCAATGGTTTAGAGGCAGAAACTATAAGCCAATGTTCTAAACAGGTAACAATACCTATGTTAGGCAGGGCAGAATCTTTAAATGCGTCTGTGGCGGCATCAATATGTATGTGGGAAGTTTTAAGGGGGCAGTAACCTATGGAAGATACTAAAAAATACTGGGTTTGGCTTCAAAGCTGTATCGGTTATGGTTCTCCTAAAATTAATACTGTGCTTCGTTTTTATCCGTCAATTGTTGATTTTTACAATGGCGGAGAAATGGAATGGAGATTATGCGGTTGTTTTACAAAAAAGGAATTTGAAAACCTTTGTACACATACATTAGAGCAAGCAGAAAAAGTTATAGACAAGTGTAATGCTTTGGGATACACTATTCTTACTCCTGATATGAGTACATATCCACAATTATTAAAAGAAATATACGACCCACCAGCTGTTTTATATGTAGATGGACAACTGCCTGATGTGGATAATACTCTATCTATAGCTATGGTTGGCACTAGAAATGCAACAACTTCCGGTAAGAAGTTATCTTATAGTATAGCCTTTGATTTAGCTAATTCAGGAGTAAATGTAATAAGCGGTGGTGCATTGGGTATAGATAGCTCTGCCCACAGCGGTGCATTAATGGCAGGTGGCAAAACAGTATGTGTTTTGGGCTGTGGAATTAATAGTAATTATCTTATGAGCAACGCTTCAATGCGTGCTCAAATTGCAAAAACAGGTGCAGTAGTATCCGAATATCCACCTGATTATCAGGCAACAAAATATACTTTTCCAAAACGAAACAGAATTATATCTGCCTTGTCACAGGGTGTACTGGTGGTAGAAGCAGGTGAAAAAAGCGGTGCTTTAATAACTGCTTCAACTGCCTTAGAGCAAAATAAAGATATATTTGCAATACCTGGTGATGTAACCAATGCAGTTGCTTTTGGTACAAACAAGCTTATAAAGCAAGGGGCAAAGCCTATAACTACAGCAGGTGATATTATTGAAGAATATACAAATAAATATTCATTAATTTTATCAGAGCCATTGCCTATAAGTGAAATTAGTGATAATATAATCAACAGTATACCATCAGGAAGAAAACGTCCTATATCAGTTAATGATATAAATTCTAAAAAATCAGTTGGTATATTAAATACTAAAAACGGTACAACTATAAATAATTCTATAAACAATAAAGTAAATGTTAAAGAAAAAAAGCTGTTAACAGATGTATCTGATGATGCAAAAATAATATACGACATTATTTTTGAGTCAGATTTAACTGTTGACGATATAATAATAAAAACAAAGTTACCTGTAAATAAGGTAATGCAGGCTGTAACAGAGCTTGAAATTGAAGAAATAATCACAAGAAAATCAGGTGGAGTTATTTCTGCACTTTGATTTAAGGGAGGATTATATGTCTAAATTAGTAATAGTGGAGTCACCTGCTAAAGCTAAAACAATAAAAAAATATCTTGGCTCAGGCTACGAGGTAGTTGCCTCAATGGGTCATGTAAGAGATTTACCAGCAAAAAAGCTAAGCGTTAACATAAGAAAGCATTTTGCACCTAATTATGAAATTATCGAGGGCAAAGAAGAGCTTGTTGCAAAGCTTGAAAAAGCTGCCAAAAAAGCAGACAGTGTTTATCTTGCAACCGACCCCGACCGTGAGGGCGAGGCTATTTCTTGGCACCTTGCATACATTTTAAATCTACAGCTTAATGAATTAAATAGAGTAGAGTTTAACGAAATTACTAAATCAGGTGTTAAAAATGGTATGGATAATCCACGCAGTATTAATCTTGATTTAGTAGATGCACAGCAGGCAAGAAGAATTTTAGATAGATTAGTGGGCTATAAGCTTAGTCCGTTTTTGTCACGAAATATACGAAAGGGCTTATCAGCCGGTAGAGTTCAATCTGTTGCTGTTAAAATAATAGTAGACAGAGAAAAGCAGATTAACGACTTTAAACCTGAGGAATATTGGTCAGTAGATGCTAAGTTTATACCAAAGGGTGGAAGAAAAGCTTTTTCAGCCTCTTTATATGGTACAGAAGAGGGGAAAATTCAAATAACTAACGGTGAACAAGCACAGGCAATAGTATCAGAGCTTGAAAATGCAGAATTTACCATTACTAAACTTCGTAATGGCACAAGAAAAAAACAGCCTGCACCACCTTTTACTACTTCTACTTTACAACAGGAAGCTTCTAGAAAGCTTAATTTCCAATCAAGAAGAACAATGAAAGTTGCACAGGAATTATACGAAGGTATAGAATTACCTGAGCTTGGTGCAGTGGGTCTTATAACCTATATGAGAACAGACTCACTAAGAATTTCAAACGATGCTATAGCAGAGGTTTCTGAATATATTAGAGGAAGATGGGGAGAAAAATATTTGCCATCATCTCCAAGAGTATTTAAAACTAAATCTAATGCACAAGACGGTCACGAAGCTATCCGTCCAACAATGCCATCACTAGAGCCTGATAGTATTAAAAATAGCCTTACAACAGAGCAATATAAAATGTATAAGCTTATTTGGGAACGCTTTACAGCTTGTCAAATGGCAGAATGTGTGCAAAAAACCACCAGTGCAGAAATTCAGGGTGGAAAATATATTTTTAAAGCAACAGGTTATCGTGTTGATTTTGACGGATTTACTACACTATATGTAGAGGGTGTTGACTCAGCAGAAGAAAAGCAAACAGAGCTACCTCCTCTTGAAAAAGGAATGTCAGTTCGTCAAAAGGAAATTATCCCTAATCAGCATTTTACACAGCCACCTGCACGCTTTACCGAAGCTTCACTTATTAAAGCATTAGAGGAAAACGGAATAGGCAGACCATCTACATACGCTGCAACTATTTCAACAATAACCTCTCGTGGTTATGTAAAAAGAGATGGAAAAACTCTTTATCCAACAGAGCTTGGTGAAGTTACAACTAAGCTTATGCAGGATTATTTCCCAAAGATAGTAAATGTAAAATTTACTGCACAAATGGAGGAAAATCTTGATAAGGTAGAGCATGGCGATTTACAGTGGGTTAAATTGCTAGAGGATTTTTATGGCGATTTTAATACAACCTTAAAAGATGCTAAAGAAAAAACAAAGGACCAAAAAATTAAGCTAACAGAGGAAGAAACCGATATTGTCTGCGAAAAATGTGGCAGAAATATGGTTATAAGAATGGGCAGATTTGGCAGATTTATAGCTTGTCCTGGCTTCCCTGAATGTAGAAATGTTAAAAGTATAGTAGAGTCAGTAGGTGTTAAGTGCCCTAAATGCGACGGAGATGTTGTTATAAAGAAATCTAAGCGTGGCAGGGTATTTTATGGTTGCAGTAAATTCCCTGATTGCGACTATGTGTCATGGTCAGAGCCTACTAACGAAAAGTGCCCACAGTGTGGCAATACACTTTATAAAAAGAAAGGTAAAGTACCAAAGCTATTCTGCGAAACAGAAGGCTGTGGTTTTACCAAAAAATATGAGGAACAATAATTTATGAGTATAAAAGTAATTGGTGCAGGTTTGGCAGGTTGCGAAGCTGCTTGGCAAATTGCACAGCGTGGTATACAGGTAGAACTGTATGAAATGAAACCGAATAAAAAATCTCCTGCACACCACAGTAACACCTTTGCTGAGCTGGTTTGTTCAAACTCCTTAAAAGCATCAAGAACAGCTAGTGCAGCCGGAATGTTAAAGCAAGAAATGAGAATGTTAGATTCTTTGCTGTTAAAATGTGCAGATAAGTGCAGTGTATCAGCAGGAGGTGCTTTGGCTGTAAACCGTGATGATTTTTCTAATATGGTAACAGAAGAAATTAATAATCACCCAAATATCACAGTTATTAGCGAAGAAATAACAAAACTTCCAACAGAGGGAATTTGTGTTATTGCTACAGGTCCTTTAACAGCAGATATACTGGCTGAAAATATTAAAGACACTTTTGGTGGAGCTTTAAGCTTTTTTGATGCCGCTGCTCCAATAGTTACAGCAGAGTCTATAGATTTTAACAGTGCTTTTTTTGCCAGCAGATATGACAAGGGTAGTGGTGATGACTATATTAACTGCCCTATGAATAAAGAGGAATACGAGTATTTCCATAGTCAGCTTGTAACAGCTGAAAGAGCACCTTTAAAGGATTTTGATGTTCAAAATCCAAAGGTTTACGAGGGCTGTATGCCTATAGAGGTTATGGCACAGCGTGGTGCAGATACAATTCGCTTTGGTCCAATGAAGCCGGTAGGCTTGCGTGACCCACGTACAGGTCATAGACCATGGGCTGTATTACAACTTCGTAAAGAAAATAACGAGGGTACTCTTTATAATTTGGTAGGTTTTCAGACAAATTTAAAATTTCCTGAACAAAAAAGAGTTTTCTCTCTAATTCCAGCATTAAAAAATGCAGATTTTGTAAGATACGGAGTTATGCACCGTAATACTTTTATAAATTCACCACAACTGCTTAATTCAGATTACTCACTACGCAATAACCCTAATATGTTTTTTGCAGGACAAATTACAGGTGTTGAAGGCTATATGGAGTCTGGCAGTAGTGGACTAATGGCAGGAATAAATGCCGCAAGATTATATAAAGGCTTAAATACAGTTACACTACCACAAGTAACTATGACAGGCTCTTTATCAAGATATATTAGCGATGAAAGTGTAACAAACTTTCAACCAATGGGTGCTAATATCGGCATACTTCCACCTTTAGAGGAAAATATAAGAGATAAAAAGCTAAAGGCAGAAAAACACGCCCAGCGTTCATTTTCTGCTTTAGAGCAATTTAAGATAGATAATGATATATAACGGAGAATGTGAATATGAAAATAATTGTTGATGCTTTTGGCGGTGACAATGCTCCTTTAGAAATTATTAAGGGTTGTAGTCAGGCTGTAGAGGAATATGATGTAGATATTATTCTAACAGGCAACGAAGGTATTATTAAAAAGGTTGCCCAAGAAAATATTATATCTTTAAACAGAATGACTATTGTACATACAGATGAAGTTCTTACCCAAGAAGATGACGCAACAGCAGTTGTTAAAGATAAAAAGGATTCATCAATGGGATTAGGCTTTCAACTTCTTGCTGACGGTAAGGGAGATGCCTTTGTTTCAGCAGGCAATAGCGGTGCCCTAGTTGTTGGCAGTAGCCTAATTATAAAGCGTATTAAGGGTGTTAAAAGACCAGCTTTTGCTCCTGTAATGCCTAAATCTCAGGGGTGCTTTATGCTTATAGACGGTGGTGCCAATAACGATGTTCGCCCTGATATGCTACAGCAGTTTGCTATAATGGGTTCTATTTATATGAACAGAGTTATGAATATTAACAACCCAAGGGTAGGACTTGCTAATGTAGGTGCAGAGGAACATAAGGGCTGTCAATTACAGCAAGACACATACCAGCTACTAAAAAATACACCTGTTAATTTTGTTGGTAATATAGAGGGTAGAGATATACCAGCAGATGGTTGCGATGTTTTAGTTGCAGACGGTTTTACAGGCAATATTATCCTAAAAACCTACGAGGGTGTTGCACTTGAGCTTATGGCTAAAATTAAGGAGATTTTCAGCAAAAATCTTAAAAATAAATTAGCCGCAGGAATGATTATGGGCGACCTTAAAGCCTTTGCAAAAACTATGGATTATAACGAATACGGTGGTGCGGCTATTATGGGCGTGAATAAGCCAGTATTTAAGGCTCACGGTAGTTCAAAGGCAAAAACCTTTAAAAATGCTATAAGACTTACAAAGCAGTTTGTAGAGGCTAATGTTATAGAAGAAATTAAAAATAATATCAATGTATAAAATAAGGAAAATTTCAGCATTTAATATGAAAGGAAGTTTTAATAGTGGAACAGCTTGAGAAAGCACTTGGATATAAATTCAAGGAGATTAACTATTTAAAAACAGGATTAACTCATTCATCTTATGCTAATGAAAATAAAAAATTAAATATTAAATGTAACGAACGTCAGGAGTTCTTAGGAGATGCAGTGCTTAGCATAATTGTGTCTGACTACATTTACAAAAATTGCCCAAAACAACCAGAGGGGGAGCTAACAAAACTAAGAGCATCGTTGGTATGCGAAAAATCCCTTGCAGGCTATGCACGCTCAATTAACTTAGGCGATTATCTTCTTTTAAGTAAAGGCGAGCGTCGCTCAAATGGACAAGACCGCCCCTCAATACTTGCAGATGCTTTTGAGTCTGTTATTGCGGCAATTTATTTAGACGGTGGAATGGAAGAAGCACGAAAGTTTGTTTTGAAATTTGTTGTTCCTGATATAAAAAATGCAAAAACAACAAGATTTAAAGATTATAAAACTGCTTTGCAAGAAATTATACAGAGAAATCCTGAGGAAAGACTTGAGTATGTATTGGTTGGAGAAAGTGGCCCTGACCATAATAAGCACTTTGTTGTAGAGGTACACTTAAACAGCAATGTAATAGGCAAAGGTGGCGGAAGAAGCAAAAAAGAAGCTGAACAACAAGCCGCACGAGAAGCATTGGGGTTGATGGGATATTGAAGCACTCAAATGTAGCAATATTTGTTCCTCATAATGGATGTCCTCATTGCTGTTCCTTTTGCAATCAGGTAAAAATAACAGGAAAGCAAAAACAGCCTACACCACAAGATGTTATTGATTCCGCCAACATTGCAATAAATAGTAAAGCTTATAACCCTAAACACTCAGAAATAGCCTTTTTTGGCGGTAGCTTTACTGCTATCGAGAGAAGCTATATGGTGTCACTTCTTGAAGTTGCTTATACTTACATAAAGGAAAACAAATTTAGCGGTATACGCATTTCTACTCGTCCGGACTGTATAGATGATGAGATTTTATCTCTTTTAAAAAAATACGGTGTAACCTCAATAGAACTTGGTGCACAAAGTATGTGCGATGATGTTCTTCTAGCCAATATGCGTGGTCATACTTCAGATGATGTTGTTAAAGCATCACAGCTTATTAAGAAATATGGCTTTAATCTTGGCTTGCAAATGATGACAGGCTTATATAAAAGTACACCGGAAAAAGATATATATACAGCTCAGCAAATTTGTAATCTACAGCCTGCTACAGTTCGTATTTATCCAACAATAATAATGGAAAATACCCTATTAGGTGATTATTACAATAAAGGATTATATACAACCTATAGCTTAGAGGTAACAGTAGACCTGTGTGCACAGCTTCTTGATATGTTTAACAGCAAAAATATTACAGTTATAAGACTAGGATTACATAGTACAGATGATATAGAAAAAGGAATGTTAGCAGGGCCTTGGCATCCATCTTTAGGAGAATTATGTTTTTCCAGAGTGTACAGAAATTCTATGGAAAAATTTATATCTGAAAATAATCTCCCTACAGGTAATTATTCTGTATTGGTTAATAATAAGGAAATTTCAAAGGCTCTTGGACAAAAGAGAAGTAATGCAAGCTATTTTGCAGAAAAGGGCTATAATATAAAATTTGTTTCAGACACTGCTGTTAAAAAGGGAGAATTTCTTTTTAACAGCGACTAGTTATAACAGGAGTTGAAATCGTGTTATTAAAAGCATTGGAAATTCAAGGCTTCAAAACCTTTCCAGACAAAACTAAATTAACTTTCGACAAGGGTATAACCTCTATAGTTGGCCCTAACGGAAGTGGTAAAAGTAATATAAGTGATGCTATCCGTTGGGTACTTGGCGAGCAATCAGCAAAGGCAATTAGATGCTCCAAAATGGAAGATGTTGTCTTTAACGGTACCGACAACCGTAAAAAGCTCGGCTTTGCAGAGGTTACACTTACCTTTGAAAATAAAGACAGAGCTCTTGCATTCGACGGTGACGAGGTAGCAATAACCAGACGTTATTATCGTTCAGGCGATAGTGATTATATGATTAACAAGGCGGCTGTTCGACTAAAAGATATTCACGAGCTATTTATGGATACAGGCTTAGGTCGTGACGGTTATTCTATGATTGGTCAGGGTAAAATTGACAGCATAGTTGCTTCTAAAAGTGAAGACAGACGAGAAATATTTGAAGAGGCCGCAGGTATATCACGCTATAGATACAGAAAATTAGAAGCCGAAAGAAAGCTAAAGGGAACAGAAGAAAATTTGGTTCGTTTGCGTGACATTTTAACTGAACTTGACGACCGAATTGGACCATTAGAAACTCAAGCTAAAAAGGCAGAAGCGTTTTTAGAATATTCTAACGAAAAAAAAGAGCTTGAAATTGCACTATGGTTAAACACTATTAAGCAATCGGCTACTGTTTTGCGTGAGCAAGAAGAAAAGCTGGAGATAGCACGTAGTCAGCATTTACAGGTAGAGCAGACTTTAGATGAAATCCAAAAAGAAAGCGAAGAGCTTTTCTTAAAAAATAATAGCTATCTTGCTATGATAGACGAAATAAGACGAGAAATTTCATCTTATAGTCAGCAAATAGCCGAGAAAAAATCAAGCATTTCAGTTGCTGAAAATAACATTGTACATAATAATGAAAATATAAAACGAGTTGAAGCAGAAATCAATTCTTTGGAGTCTTCTGCAAAAGATACTGAAAAGGAAATCAAAGAAAAAGAAAAAGAAATCAACAATCATAAAAATCAAATTGAAATTTTGCAAAAATCCTACAGAGAATGTGAAAACAATCTTAATGAAATAAATATCAGCGTAAGTAAAAATTCTGATATGCTACAGGAAATCTCTGTTAATTTAGCAAAGCTAAGTGCAAGAGCTGCTGATATAAAGGTGTCTGCAATGACAAGTATGGCATCTGTAAGCGAGTCTAAAGAGCGTATAACAACTCTATCTCAATCTAAAGCTTACAAACAATCTCAATTACAGCAGATTGAACAGCAGTGCACCGATTATGAAGCTATGCTGTCAGATATTAATGAAAATTCTGAAAAGCTAAGCAACACTTTGTCTGCCTTTAGATTAAAGCTTGCTAATAAACAGAAAAAGCGTGAACAATTAAAGGAACAGTCTGATAAACTAAATCTTGATTATCAAGAGCGTGTACGCAGAGTGCGTATTCTTGAAGATTTGGAACGCAATATGGAGGGTTTTTATAACAGTGTAAAAATTGTTATAAAAGAAGCCCAGCGTGGTACATTGCAAGGAATACACGGTCCTGTATCAAGGGTTATTAATGTTCCCTCTGAATACACAGTTGCAATCGAAACTGCCTTGGGTAATTCTATGCAACATATTGTTACAGAAGATGAAAACAGTGCAAAGTCCGCTATTAATTATCTAAAACAGCGTGATGGCGGTCGTGCTACTTTTCTACCACTAACTACTGTTAAAGGTAGTCCTTTAAACGAAAAGGGGCTTGATACTTGTCAAGGTTTTATTGGTACAGCTTCACAGCTTTGCTCTTGTCAGTCGCAATATATTGGCATATTAAATTCACTGCTAGGCAGAATAGTAATAGCAGATAATCTTAATAATGCTGTTTCAATAGCTAAAAAATATGGCTACAAATTCCGCATAGTAACTCTTGACGGACAGGTTGTAAATGCAGGAGGTTCACTAACAGGTGGTTCTCAGGGTAAAAAATCTGGTTTGTTATCCCGTGCTGGTGAAATCCAAAAGAATAAGGATATTGCGTTACAACTTAAAGAAAAATCAGAGGAATCAGTTGCTCAGTACAAGCTGGCACAGCAGGAGTATTCTGCAATTGAAGCTGAAATAATAGGGGCAAGTGCCGAGCTTACAAAGGCGAATGAAGAAAAAATCAAAATCGAAGCGGTTCTTCGCAGTAGTAAAACCGAGAAGAATAATATCCATACAGCTTTAACAGATATAGAGAATGAAATTACTTTATTAACAGCTAAGATTAATAAGCAATCAGAAATCCATAGTAGTTCTCAAAAAGAGCTAGACCAACTGAATATGGAAATTTCAAAGGCTGAAAAGCAGTCAAATTCTATTACAGGTGGTAGAGATGAGCTTTCTGCAAAGCGTGAGAAGCTTGCAGAACAACTGCAAAATATTCGACTAGATATAGTCACCGCTGAAAAGGATATAGAAAATATTAAGGCTGAAATTTCTCTTGCACGTACAAACGAGGCAACAAGAGAACAGCGTGTTTTACAGCTTAATAATGAAATAAATGAATATAACAGCAAAAATAATGCTGTAAATACTCAACTAGAGCTTTTAAATCAGTTTGTATCTGATTTACAGCAAAAATCAAATACAGCACAAGGTAAAATAGATAATCTTAATAAAGAAAGAACAGAAACAGAATCAAAAACAACTCAATTGCGACAGGCAGAGCGTGACAAATTAAACGAGCGTGAATTAGTTGGTAGAGAGCTTTCTAAGCTTGAGGAGCGTAAGCTTAATCTTCAAAAGCAATATGATGACATTATCAGCAAGCTTTGGGAAGAATACGAGCTTACACCACGAGAGGCAGAGGAAAAAGCAAAGCCTGTGGAAAATATCACAACTGCTAAAAAACGTTTAAACGAATTAAAAGGAAAAATAAAAGCCTTAGGTAATGTTAATGTATCTGCTATTGAAGAGTTTAAAGAGGTTTCAGAACGCCACAGCTTTATGACAAAGCAGGTGGGAGATGTTGAAAAATCAAAAAATGAAATCATACATCTAATAGGTGACCTTACAAAACAAATGAAAGAATTGTTTGTAGAACGCTTTAACCAAATAAATGGTCATTTTTCAAAAACCTTTGTAGAGTTATTTGGTGGTGGTAAAGCACATTTGGAACTAACCGACCCTGAAGATGTACTGAACAGTGGTATAGAAATTATAGTACATCCACCGGGAAAAATCGTTGTTCATCTTGAAGCTTTATCAGGCGGAGAAAAAGCACTTGTAGCAATTGCATTATATTTTGCCATTATGAAAGTAAGCCCTGCTCCGTTCTGTGTAATGGACGAAATTGAAGCGGCACTTGATGATGTTAATGTAGACCGTTTTGCACAGTATTTGCGTATAATGAACGACAATACCCAGTTTATTCTTATTACTCACAGACGAGGCACAATGGAAGAAGCCGATGTGCTTTATGGTGTTACAATGCAAGATAAGGGTATTTCAAAACTTCTTTCATTAAGAGCATCAGAAGTAGCTGAAAAGTTGAATATGAACTAAATTTTATAAACATAACAGTTGCACATTCAGCTTTAATGATTTAAAATAATAGTAAAATAATATATAGAAAAAGGTGATAGATTTGGGACTATTTAGTAAAATTAAAGACGGACTCAAAAAAACAAGAGATAAGGTTGTTAACCAAATCGACACAATGCTGAAAACCTTTACCAAAATCGACGAAGAGCTTTTTGAAGAGCTTGAAGAACTTTTGGTTATGGGTGATGTAGGTGTAAATACAGCAACTAAAATAACAGACGAGCTTAGAAAGCGTGTAAAGAAAGAGGGCGTTACAGACCCTAACGAAGTACACAGACTTTTAAGAGAAATTACAGCAGATATGCTTCGTGGTGGCGAAGAATTAAATATTTCAACAAAGCCGTCAATTATCCTTGTAATAGGCGTAAACGGTGTTGGAAAAACTACAACAATAGGCAAGCTTGCAAATCATCTTCGTTTACAGGGTAAGCGTGTTGTTCTTGCCGCTGCCGACACTTTCAGAGCTGCCGCTATCGACCAGCTTGAAATTTGGGCTGACCGTGCAAAGTGCGACATAGTTAAGCAAAAAGAGGGTTCAGACCCTGCTGCTGTTGTTTATGATGCTATTTCAGCCGCTAAGGCAAGAGGTGCAGATGTTATTATTGCAGATACTGCAGGTAGACTTCATAATAAAAAGCACCTAATGGAAGAGCTTGGCAAAATCAGCAGAATTATAGACAGAGAATTACCTGATGCTGATAAGGAATTTTTAATTGTACTAGATGCTACAACAGGTCAAAATGCTGTTAATCAGGCAAGAGAGTTTAAAAACTCCGCAGGTATTACAGGTATAGTTTTAACGAAGCTAGACGGTACAGCAAAGGGTGGCGTTGTGCTATCAATTAAGGAAGAACTTGGTGTTCCTGTTAAATATATTGGTGTGGGTGAACAAATGGACGACCTACAGCCATTTGATGCCGATGATTTTGCTAAAGCACTATTTACAAAGAATGAGGAATAATTTATGAAAACATTTGTAATAGCTAGCAACAACCCTAAAAAGGTTGCAGAGCTTAATAGAATATTAAACCCAATGGGCATTACTGCAAAAACAGCTAAAGAGCTTAATGTTAATCTTGATGATGTTGAAGAAACAGGCACTACCTTTGTTGAAAATGCAAGACTAAAGGCTTTGGCGGCACACAAGCTTACAGGATTGCCTTGTATTGCAGATGATTCAGGATTAATGGTAGACGCTCTTAATGGTGCTCCTGGTGTATATTCAGCTCGTTATTCAGGTGAAGATGCTACTGATGAAAAGAATAACGAAAAGCTTTTAAAAGAAATGGAAGGCGTTCCTGACATTCTTCGTAATGCAAAATTTGTTTGCGTTATTTGCTGTGTTTTAGAAGATGGTAAGCAGATAATTGCTCACGGTGAATGTGTAGGAAAAATCGGCTACAGACCAATGGGCGACGGTGGCTTTGGTTATGACCCATTGTTTTTAACACAAGGTGGCAGAAGCTATGCTCAGCTTACAGCTGAAGAAAAGGATAAAATAAGTCATCGTGGAAATGCCATAAGAATACTTAAAAATCAACTTGAAAAGCATTTTATGGAGGAAAAATAATGTTAACAAGCAAGCAAAGAGCCTACCTTAGAGGTATGGCAAATTCAATAGATACAATACTTATAGTGGGCAAAAGTGGTGTTATAGATACTGTTGTTGCCCAAGCGGATTCTGCTTTAGAGGCAAGAGAACTTATAAAGGGTAAAGTTCTTGAAAATTCAGATGTAACATCAAGAATAGCTGCTGACGAAATTGCTGAAAAAGTAAATGCAGATGTTGTACAGGTTATTGGCTCAAAATTTGTTTTGTTCAGACAAAAGAAAAAGGACTCTCAATATAAACTGCCAAAGGCTAATGTAAAGGCGTAATTTATGTACAGCAATATTGATTTTCAGTCAATTGACAAACCATTTATTGCAATGTATGGTGGTAGCTTCAACCCAATTCATACAGGTCATATACAGCTTGCAAAATATTTTCTTAATAAGCTTAATTTAGATAAGCTGTTACTTATTCCTGACAGAACACCACCACATAAAAGTGACAAAGAAATGGTTTCTGCACATCACAGATTTAATATGTGTTGCCTTTCTGTAAAGAATAATGAAAAAATTCAGGTAAGTGACATAGAAATAAATAGAGAGGGTAAAAGCTATACCATAGATACACTACGAAGTCTGGAAAAGCTTTACCCTAATTGTCAACTATTTTTAATAATGGGTGCAGATATGTTTCTGTCGTTGCACACTTGGAAAGATTATAAAGAAATCTACCAAAGAGCTATTATTTGTGCAGTGCCAAGAGATAACGACAATATAGACCAGCTTATTGAGTACAGCAAAACACAAAGTGGTCTTAATTGTATTATTTCTGACCAAAGAATGATGAATATTTCTTCATCAGAAATACGAAAATTAATAGCACAAAAAAGACCTGTTAGTGGTTTGATTAATGAAGATGTAGAAAAATATATACAAAAAAACTTGTTATACACGGGGTGATTAGCTTGACTTTTGAAGATTACAAACATCTTATAAAAGGCCGTATGGGCAAAAAACGCTATGTTCATAGCGTAAATGTTGCAAAATCGGCTCGTCAGCTTGCATTACAATATGGTGGAGATGTAGAAAAAGCGGAAATTGCCGGCATACTTCACGATATAACCAAAGAAACTCCTTATGATGAACAGTTGCAAATCATTAACAGCAATGGTATAATATTAGACGATGTTCAGCGTTTTTCACCAAAAACTTGGCACGCTATATCAGGTAGCTTGTTTATAAAAGAACATCTTAATATTCAAGATATAGATATTTTAAATGCTGTGCGTTACCATACAAGCGGTAGAGCAGATATGAGTCTGCTTGAAAAGATTATTTTTGTAGCTGATTATATTGGTGAAGAGCGTAACTATAAGGGTGTAGAGGTTATGCGACAAAAGGCAAAGCGAAGCTTAGAAGAGGCTATGCTTTATGGAGTAAGCTTCTCTATTTCAGACCTTACCGCAAGACAATGTGCAATAGATTTTAACACCCTTGGTTTGTATAATGAGCTTATTTTAACTAAGGATAAATAACAAAGGAAGTGATAATATGACATCTCTTGAAACAGCAAAGCTAGCTGCAAAGGCACTTAGCGATAAAAAGGGACTAGATATAAAGGTTATTAGAATTAATGATATTTCAGTTTTATCAGACTATATTGTTATAGCAACAGGTACTAGCAGTACACAGGTTAAGGCTATGGCTGACTTTGTGGAATATCAGCTTGAGGAAGAGGGTATAAAGGTAAGCCATATCGAGGGCTACCGTTCAAATACTTGGATACTTATGGATTATATTGATGTTATTGTTCATGTGTTTATGGACGAAACAAGAGAGTTTTATGATTTAGAACGTCTATGGCAAGATGGCGAAGCTATAGATATTTCTGATGTAATAGATTAATTTATATATAATACGGTAGGAGGAATAATAGTGAGATACGATCATTTAGCTGTTGAACCAAAATGGCAGCAAAAATGGGAGGAAAAAGGTGTTTTTCACGCTGAAGATAAATCTGATAAGGAGAAATTTTATGCTCTTATAGAGTTCCCTTATCCATCTGGTCAAGGCTTACACGTAGGTCACCCAAGACCATACACAGCACTTGATATAGTTTCAAGAAAGCGTCGTTTACAGGGTCAAAATGTACTTTACCCAATTGGTTGGGACGCATTTGGTTTGCCAACAGAAAACTATGCTATTAAAAATCACATTCACCCAAGAATAGTAACAGAGCAGAATGTTGCAAGATTTAAAAAGCAAATTCAGTCATTAGGTATTTCTTTTGACTGGAGTAAAGAAATAAATACAACCGACCCACAGTATTATAAGTGGACACAGTGGATTTTCCTACAGCTATTTAAAAAGGGTCTTGCATATAAGAAGGAAATGGCTGTTAACTGGTGTACATCTTGTAAATGCGTACTTGCAAATGAAGAGGTTGTAAATGGTGTTTGTGAGCGTTGTGGCAGTGAGGTTGTACATAAGGTTAAATCACAATGGATGCTTAAAATTACAGAATATGCAGACAGACTTATTGATGACCTAGATTTAGTTGACTATCCAGAAAGAGTTAAAACACAGCAGAAAAACTGGATTGGTCGTTCTTATGGTGCAGAGGTAGACTTTAAAACATCAACAGGCGACGTTTTAACTGTTTACACAACAAGACCAGATACATTATTTGGTGCTACTTATATGGTTATTTCTCCTGAGCACCCAATGATTGAAAAATGGGCAGACAAACTAAATAATATGCAGGCTATCAAAGATTATCAGGCTGCTGCTGCTAAAAAGAGCGACTTTGAGCGTACAGAGGTTGCTAAGGATAAAACAGGTGTATGTCTTGACGGTGTTACAGCAATTAACCCTGTTAATGGTAGAGAAATTCCAATATTTATATCAGACTATGTTCTTGTATCTTACGGTACTGGTGCAATTATGGCAGTACCTGCACATGATACTCGTGACTGGGAGTTTGCAAAGAAATTTGAATTACCAATTATTGAGGTTGTACAAGGCGGAGATGTTGAGAAAGAGGCATTTACAAATTGCTCAACAGGCATTATGGTAAATTCTGATTTCTTAAATGGTAAAACAGTAGAAGAAGCTAAAAAAGCTATTATAGAGTTCCTAACAGAAAAGGGCATAGGTCACTCAAAGGTTAACTTTAAGCTTCGTGACTGGGTATTCTCTCGTCAAAGATATTGGGGTGAGCCAATTCCTATAGTACACTGCGAAAAGTGCGGTTTTGTTCCACTACCTGAAAGCGAGCTACCACTAACATTGCCTGATGTTGAATCTTATGAGCCAACAGAAAACGGTGAATCTCCACTTGCTAATATTACAGATTGGGTAGAAACTACTTGCCCTTGCTGTGGCGGAAAAGCTTACCGAGAAACCGACACAATGCCACAGTGGGCTGGTTCATCTTGGTATTTCTTAAGATATATCGACCCTAATAATACAGAGGCACTTGCAAGTAAAGAGGCTATTGACTATTGGATGTCTGTTGATTGGTACAACGGTGGTATGGAGCATACAACGCTTCACTTGTTATACAGTCGTTTCTGGTACAAGTTCCTTTACGATATTGGCGTAGTTCCAAATCCAGAGCCATACTCAAAGCGTACAAGCCACGGTATGATATTAGGCTCTAACGGTGAGAAAATGAGTAAATCTCGTGGTAATGTTGTTAACCCTGATGAGGTTGTTGAGGAATACGGTGCAGACACAATGCGTTTGTATGAGATGTTCATTGGCGACTTTGAAAAGAGTGCTCCATGGGACCCTAAGGGCATTAAGGGCTGTCGTAGATTTGTAGAGAGATATTGGAATCTACAGGATATTATGACAGAAAGTGATGTTATCCGCCCAGAGCTTGAATCAGCTTTCCATAAGACAATCAAAAAGGTAAGCGATGACATTGAAAATATTAAGTTTAATACTGCTATTGCTTCATTAATGGCTTTAATTAATGACATTTACGCAACAGGTTCTGTTACAAAGAAAGAGCTTGCTGTATTTACATTACTTATGAACCCATTTGCACCTCACGTAACAGAGGAGGCTTGGGAGGCTTCTAACCTTGGCACAGGTATGGTTGCAGAAAATCAGTGGCCACAGTATGACGAAAATAAATGTAAAGATGACACAGTTGAAATCGTTGTACAGGTAAATGGTAAAGTTAAGGCTAAGCTTGTTGTTGCTGTTGATATGGATAAGGATACAGCACTTGCAACTGCAAAGGCTAACGAAAAAATTGCTCCATTAATAGATGGCAAAACTATAGTAAAAGAAATTTATGTTCCCTGTAAATTGGTTAATATTGTTGCTAAATAATTTTGCAATTTTATTCAAATATTTACTTTAAATTTTTTTAGATGTAGGTTTGTCAATGATGTGTTACACATTAAGAAAAAATAACTTCGCCAGTAAGCAGGAAATGTTTTAAGAACTCACGAGGAGATTTCCAACCTAGAGGACGCATAGGA
>JAXJTR010000146.1:0-9469 GCA_036309465.1 Acutalibacteraceae bacterium | reverse complement strand
GATTGAGGGTCAATACCTACGGTAGGCTCGTCAAATATTAAAAGCTCTGGATTATGACCAATGGCACATGCTATGTTTAATCTTCTTTTCATACCGCCAAAAAAGTTCTTTGCGAATGACTGCCTACGCTCAAGCAAGCCTACATATTCCAAAGACTCATCTATTGATTTTTTTAGTGCCTTACCCTTTATTCCATATAAAGAGGTGAATAGCTCTACATTCTCCCAAGCCTTCAGATTGCCGTGAATTGCAAGTTCCTGTGGAATATATCGATTTTATGAATTACCTCTTTTTTCTGCTTCCAAGGATTTTTGCCAAGCAATTCAATTTCGCCTGCTGTAGGGCGTACAATTGAACAAATCATATTCATAGTGGTGCTTTTACCAGCACCATTAGGCACTAGCAATCCAAAAATTTCGCCCTTGTGGATTTTGAGGTTAAGATTGTCTACAACTACCTTGTTGCTGTACTTTTTTGTAAGGTCTGTTGTTTTTAAAATAATATCGCTCATAATGTTTCTCCTTGTTTATTTGTTTTTTATTTATTACTTATTACAATGATATTGTAACAAGTAACGCAAACAGCTGGTAGTGAGAAAAGAAATGATTTGAATATGACTTTTGTCACATTTTCCTATTTAATATTAATATCTATTCAAGGAGTATGGAATATCATCTATAAAAAAACAATGCAACATTGCAAGTGTTAGACTTTGCCATGTTGCACCGATATAAATTTATTAATTTTCCGTTCTTAGATTTTTTAGAGATATATAAGCAAATTTCTTATCTTAACGCATTTACAGAACAATCAGCTAAGCGGTATAAGAAGAATTACAGAAAAACCGTCTGCCTCGTTTTTACACATCATTTCTCCGTTCATTTTTTCCATAAGTGTTTTAGATATGTAAAGCCCTAGACCACTGCCCTCCTTTTTAGTATTTGCAATCTCTTTGGCACGATAAAATTTATTGGTTATAAGAGGAAGCTCTTCACTTGGTACTCCAGATCCATAATCTCTTATCTGCATTTCAAGATACCCTTCGATGGTCTTGTAATTTACATCAATTTCAGTATCTGCATATTTAAATGAATTAGCAATAATATTTCCTATTACCTGTTCCAAACGCTTCACATCTGTATTGATAAGCACACTAGGAATATCCTTCTGAGATATACGCCCCTTGTCATCATTTCTTTTAATGATATCGTTAATCACAGTTGACTCTTCGTCCAGACAATTCACTGTAAATTCGTTTAAATCATCCAGCGTATAAGTAAAAAGGTCACTTACTAACAGATTCATCTGATCTGCTTTCTTATAAATATTATCTGCAATTCTATCCAGATTATCTGTCTCATTCATCTCAAGCTTTGCCTTAAGTAGCTCTGCAGAAAGCTTAATTCCTGTAATAGGTGTTTTTAAATCATGACTTAGCGAAGCGATAAGCTCCTTCTCTTTTCTTTGAAGCTCTTGCTCTCTCTTTTTTGTTCGTGCAAGTTCTTCTCTCATAATATCAAAGCTTTCAGAAAATACTCCAAACATATTATTCTTCTCTATCATAAGTGGTTCGTCAAACATTCCTTCTGAAACTCTTACAGCAAAATGCTTCATTTTTCTAAAAGGAACAATAATATTCTTATTAATGTAAACCCCCAGTAGAAAAGCTCCTGCCAAAATTGAAAGTCCTAATATTGCAATTGCTAGAAACATTCTGTTTTTTATCCCTATATATGCGTCTTCACCTGAATCAAGCATAATAACACAGCCTACAACACGATTATCTATTATCACATAAGAATAGGGATATCTGCATTTAATAGCCTCTTCCACAGTCAGATTTGTATTCTCTGTTACAGAAGTCGAGCTATAAAGCATGTTATTACCATTATCAAGAATAACAAAACTCTCTTCAAAGACCTCATTATCCATACTTTGAATATTATCCCAATTTTTCTTTGCTGTTTCTTTGATATCATTCAGGCTTATTACATCAACATCATTATTTGAATAAGTATCGAAATTTAATTCTGAAGCAACTGTGAATCCAATAATACCGATAAGAAATATCATACATACAATAACTACAGTTCTTACATAGTTCTTTATAGTCATTCACCCCGACAAATATGGGTTTACGGATTTATATGATCTCGTTCATTAAAACTGTATTCCTCAATCATATAACCAACTCCCCAAATTGTCTTGATAATCTTTGGATTCTTTGGTTCAGCTTCAATCTTTTCTCTGAGATGTCTTATATGAACCGACAAGGTTCCTTCGCCAATAAATTCATCATTCCATACATTTTTTAAAAGCTCATCCTTAGTCACAACTCTGTTACTGTTTTCTGTAAGATACAGCAACATTTTGTATTCCATAGCTTTAAGACTGATGTATTCTCCGTTTCGTTTAAGCTTGTGTAGATTGGTGTCCAGAATTATTTCATCTGTAATCTTTATACAAGTATTTTCTTTATCAGTTCCAAGCCCAATTCCGTTATTTTCATCATCAGAACATTTTTTACTTGCTATGTATTCTGCCATTTTCTTTGCTTGCTCATATCTACATAAAATCGCCTTTACCTTTGCCAGCAAAATATTCAGTGTGAAAGGCTTCTTGATATAATCATCGCCACCAATATTTAATGCTGTAAGCACATCATCATCACTGGTTCTTGCACTGATAAAAAGTATAGGCATATCATATTTTTTTCTTATATTCTTACAAAGTTCAAAGCCTGATTTGTTGCCAAGATTTATATCAAGAAGAAGCAGGGATACCTGCTTCTTCTCAAAAAATTCTATCGCTTCTTCAAAGGTTGTTACATATGCAGTTTTTATGTCGAACATATTAAAGTATTCTGCCGTTGATTGGGCAATTACTTCATCGTCATCTATCACCAAAACCTTATAATCCATATTTGTTCCCCTCAAATAAAATTCTGTTTAAGGTATTATACCAAAAAGTGTACATATATGCAATTAAGAATCTGTAAAAAACCTACAACTATTTATGGATTATTTTAATTTAATACTTCCATCACTTTCTCCAAGAAAAGCAATACTGCCATCCTTTGGTAGAGGAACACCACCGACCCAGTCTTTCATATGAGTACTGTATATCATCTCATTATATTTATTATATACATACACTGCACTGTTTTCAGGTCTTGTGAATGTAATCTTTGTGCCTGCAACATCATTACCTATGTGATACCAGCCGGCTTCGTCACTATGCAAAGTAACTTTGTTTACTTTACTTGATAACTCAGGAGCTTCATCTAAGAATCTATACTTATTTCCTGAGGTAAGACTTAATGTTTCAACGCAGTTACCATCCTTTAAAGTAACCTTTTCCACCTTTATATCAGTTTGTTCTCTGCTGATACTGCCAGGAATGGTTAAAAATGCTTCTGCAGTATCTTTTCCTGTGATTTTAAGAGGGATTCCGAACCCCTGAGAGCTTACAAACATATATCCAGGCACTTCTTCTATCATAGTGATTTTACCTATAGGAGAATCATAGGTTGTTGAAGAATATTTATGATTATATACTGCAAGGCTACGGTTACCTCTTTCTTCCCATGCTGTCTTCCAGTCTTTGCTTATTGGATTTTCTTCTATGCTCTGTGCTACAATGCCTTTACTTATATGGTTTCCAAGTCCGTTTATATTGGTGAACTCATCACTCTTGATAAAAACCATGCCATTTTGCTCTTCTTCAAACGACAAGATAATCTGATTGTAATTCTGTCTAAGAGCCTTATCAGCTGGATAGCCCTCGTTGGCCCATTCGCTTAAATTGCTTTCCATTCGTACAAATCTGCCGTCATTGGTAAGCATATAGTCTTCATTTACAGTGTTATCAGGCCCTATTTTCTCTATATGCATATACTTCATATCTGGGAAACTAATTTTCCAAATTCCGTTGTTTGTTACAAAGAATTTTTCATATTTAGCATATTTCTCAGGTACCTTTGAAACTGTTTCTACTAATTCTGCTTTTGTATCCTCTACAGAAATTCCTTTTTCCTGTAAAGCTACATCCAGAAGAGCCTGTGCCATAACAGCATTGTACAAGCTATTTCCACCACTGCTAAGAACAGCAACACTAATTTCTTCATCTGGTGCTACAAGCAAATGTGCATGCTGATTATCAATATCTCCACCCTTGCCTATAACGGTAACTCCAGCTTTTTCATATTTAAGAGCCTCTACATAATCCCAGCCAAGACCGTTATCGTCCATATAAGGGTCATTTGACCAGCGAACAGCCATTTTGTTTTTAGAATTTTCATTCAGAAGAGTATTATCATCTGCAAAAAATGCAGAACCAAATCTTGCAACCTCAGAAGCAGTAGCATAAACACCACCGCTTCCAAGACTCATACAATAATCATAGTCGTAAGGAATACTACCAAATTTATAAACAGGAACAGCGTTCTCCATTTGAAATCTGTTTACTGGTGTACCTGTATATTCAGCACCTATTTCACTGGTAATATACTTATCAATATATTCAGTAAAACTCATACCGCTTACATTTTCAACTATCATATCAAGTAATGTAAAACCATCATTACAATAGCAAGCAAATGTGCCTGGTTCAGTCTTCAGTCTTTGCTTTGCAAGGGATTCAAGCAACTCATTGTGAGAAACCATATCATTATCATCATAAAGCATCATATTCTTAAAGCTTGTGCCCATAATTCCTGAGGTATGATTCATCAGCATTTTTACAGTTATCTTTTGGTATCTTTCATCTGCCATTGTAAAATCAGGGATATATTCTGTAACAGGTGCGTCAAGATTAATCTTACCTTTTTCTGAAAGTTGCATAATCGCTGTTGTAACATACACCTTGCTAACAGAACCAATGCTGTATATTTTTTCCTTTGATGTAGTTTTTACTGGCTCTGTGGATGTGAACTGTTTGCTTGTACCAGCAGTTTTTGTTTCTGATGGTGCCTGCTGAGAACAGCCCGTAAGCGGTACTGAAAGCACTAACGCACCTACAAGAGTCATTACTAACAATCTATATTTTTTGCTTTTCATATTATTCTCCCTCACTATTCAGACATCAGTTCGGTTACGGAAATCTCTTTTATCTTACTTGCACTGATATAGGTTACTAGATAACAGAATAAGAGTATGCATATATCAATCGGAATCATAATCCAGTAATTGATCTCCAGAATTACTGAAAACATAGTCAAGCCAAATAAATTCACTAGTAATACAGAGCATACAGAAGCGATAATAACTGCTATAAATGTAATTGGCATAATACGGAATGCAATCTGTTGCATCAGATTTTTTGAGGTATATCCCATAGCTTTCATAATACCAAGCTCTTTTCTCTTTCTTCTTACGGTTGTTCCTGCAATACTGCTTAGTATTACTGCCGAAACAATTAACGAAAATGCAACAATTACTGCTGAAACTGCTTTCATTGCAACTGCAACAGGTCCAAGCTGACCCTCTGCC
Organism: Acutalibacteraceae bacterium; assembly: GCA_036309465.1. Lineage (GTDB taxonomy): Bacteria > Bacillota > Clostridia > Oscillospirales > Acutalibacteraceae > CAG-964. The sequence goes on along the minus strand of JAXJTR010000146.1, from coordinate 3,980 downwards.
AAATCATGCAAAGAAGAAATATCTCGTATAATGAATTTCTCGCTGTTTCCACTTATGATGTCATCTCCAATTTTAATTGAATAATCAACATCTGTTACACCATACAATGAGATAAGCTGTGCCATTTTTTCTTCAGCAACCCTTTGGATTCTATCCTCATAATTATCTTCAGAAATATTCTCGCCTATAGCGTCCTCTACACTTCCACCATAAAGTCCTGTCAGCTTTTCGCTGAATTTATGTCTGTCGATATTCTCGTTAAGATATATTTCAACAACAGATGGTCTGTCAGACGGAAATGCTCTTTTGAAGCCATCTGATGTAAAATACAGTTGTTTTCCACCGTTATTCATCGAATTTACAACACCTGTAATAATATAGCTGATTTCAGTACCATCACCGATTACCTTTATACTATCTCCAAGTGAATATCCTTCTTTTTGTACTATACCATACGCAACCATAATTTCATTATCGTGCTGTGGATAACGACCCTCTATCAGATGTAAATTTTCTGTTTCATCGAAATTATCAAAAATGACTGCAAGACTATTATCAATACGATGGTCTGGATTTTTACTTTTTGCATCTATCATTGTGTCAGTATATGTAACCAACACCTTTCTTACTTCAGGAAGCTCCAGCATTGTTTCCTTAATCTTGTATGGATCAACACCATTTCTAAGCTCCAGCCTCACATCACCTGCTTCAAGACCGGTGATCGTCATAATAGATTCAGCACCATCCTTTAAAAAGTCAAAGAAATGAAATCCAAAAATAATTACTGTTGCAGTTGCAAATATACATACCATTATGCCGATACTATGCTTTGTATTACCCAAAAGCTCCTTCATAGAAAGTCTTAAATTGATATTCCCTTTTGTTTTTGAAAGAGGTAAAAAATTCTTTTTGAAATGGTGTGTGTTAATTCCTTTTCTGAATGCAACCACTGGAGGATATTTCTTTACTGTTTTTGCCTTTCCTAAAGCAGATAAAACAATCACAAGAACAAGAATACACATAATTAGAAGTTGCAATCCGATATTTACGTTTCCATACACACTATATCCAATCATTCCTTCAATTATGCTGTTAAGAAATGGGTCTGTAAATATAACCAATAAAATACCTAATAATGCTCCAATTCCACCAGTAATCACATATTCAAAAATATAAGCCAACGAAATTTCTCTAGATTTATAACCCAGTGCTTCAAGCACACCTATTGCCTGCATTTGGTCCTCTATATCATTTGATATTTTATGACGAATCATAAACAAACACGAAATCATTGTAATAAAAGCTACTGCAAGCAAGAATGACAGATACAATTTAATGAATATTGTAGCATTATCTTTTTCTTGTTTCTTGTTTATGCTCATACAATACTTGCTTACGTTTTCAGAGGATTGATCTGCACATAGCTCTAAATATTTATCTACCGAAAATGACTCCTCGCAATTAAAAGCAAGTCCTTTTTCCTTATCCATAACTGCAGAAAGTAATTGATAGTCTGCTTCTGAAACAATACATTTCAAACCATTGCTTGTATTCCCCATAAGTCCGCTATTATAAAAGCCTGCAATTTCAAAGGGATACTCCCTGCCACCTATAACGTAAATAAAGGTATCGCCTGGCTGATAGTTACGACTGTAATGAAAGTAATTAGGCATCCATATAGGGTGACTGAAATTACTGATTTCTGCCTCGGTAAGAGCTGTTTCAGGTACGAAGTTTTCAATCTTCTTTTCTGAGTCCTCTGTAACGAAGAAAATCGGAACTCCTATTTCTTGGTCTCCGTATTTATATGAACCTCTTACGCTGTTCAATAAATCTATTTCTTCTACACCAGAGACTTTACTATCGTCTTCTAAAATCCCCCTATAATCCTGACGATATTTCTCAGCAGAAAATCTAACTATATTGCTTACACTACCTGTTTCTTCGAATGATTTATCAAAAAAAGTGTTCACCTTTGCCATATTGCTCACTGCAACTCCCATAAGAAGCATTGCTATTGCTGTAAGAAATATAACAGAAAACACTTCTCGTTTATTCTTTTTTAAATTAAATAATGATAATCTGAGTATTTTCATATTTCTTTACCATCCCATCATTTCAAGGAACTGCGAAAGCTTATCTCGTCTTTCTTTCAGGTTGTCTTTACCGAAATCAGGCATTCTATAATCGCCTTCTACTTTTCCGTCTCTCAAGAAAAGAACTCGGTTACCTCTAAGTGCTGTTTTTAAATCGTGTGTTACCATTACTATTGTCTGTCCACTCTTATGAAGCTCTGTAAATATGTCAAGAACATCTTTACTTGATGCCGAGTTAAGTGCTCCTGTAGGCTCATCGGCAAAAAGAATTTTTGGATCATTTATGATTGCCCTTACAATTCCAACTCTTTGAGCTTCACCACCTGATAACTGATTAGGATACTTGTTCCACATTTCTTCTTTAATTCCAACTCTTATAAGCAAATCCTTTGTTTTCTGAACCAGCTTAGGTGAATTTTTCTGAACAATCAATGCTCCTGTCAGAACATTATCAAACACTGTCTGATTATCCAGCAAATAAACACTTTGAAATACAAAGCCACAGTTACCTCTTCTAAATACAGCAAGCTCATCATTTGAATAATCCTGTATTTCCTTATCTGCAAAATATATTTTTCCGACAGATGGTTTATCCATTCCTGAAAGTGCATATAGCAGAGTAGATTTACCCGAACCTGAAGCTCCCATTATTATGGTAAAATCGTTTTCCATAATTTCCAAATCCATATTTTTTATAACGTGCTGTTGTCTGCCACCATTTGAAAAAGATTTACATAGCTTATCTGTTCTTAAAATAGGTGAAACCATATACAATAACTCCTCTCTATACTGGTCTGTTTGTTATCCAGCTTACAGGATTATTATATATGGTTTTGTATAAAATATCTTTAATTTACTTCTATCAAATTCTTAACAAATTCTTATCAGTTTTTTAATACTACTTTTTCGGATATATGTAAAATGCTCTTTCTGAAAGTGTTCAATTTCTTATAGCAATTCAGCTTTTGATTCTGTTCAGCTATTCCTGTTCGTAATTATTATTAGCCTGATTTGAATATTTTCCCTGTAAATCAAAATTATGCTTTATTTGTCCTGATCCTTGTCCTAAATTAAGCTATTCTTTTAAAAATTCGGGTGTTGATTCCTGAATAGCTCTTACACCTATTGTATTTTGTGCAGTCAGTGCTGTTATAGCACTCATAACATAAACACTGTTCATTGTCATTGTTTTTATGTCTGTCTGAATACCAGCCCACAACTTGGGTCTGAGCCTGCAATATTAGGGTTGTTTTTATTTGTCGTGTAAAGTTAAATTGCTTATAATCAGATATGTAATAATCGGCATTTCCTTTCATTTGCACTTGATTTTTTCGTCCTTATCAAAAACACCCAACAAACAGGATTTATACTCTGCTTGTCGGGTGTTCTGTTTATGCTTTTATTCTGCCGTAAGCGTTCCTGATTACACCACCTGCAAGCAAATGCTGTTTCATTTTAATCTGCAAAGAAGTGTTCTCGGGTAAAGTATTATAGTCGCTTGTTTTTGTTTTATATAGCCATTCTATAAAGTCTGTTCCTGTTCCTGTTTCTCCCTCGTCAAAGATTTCAAATCTGTTTTGAAAATTTATGATATTTGAATCTTTACGAAGCATATTTTTTAACTGACTATCTAAAAGCCACGAATGGCAACGATATTCCGCACCGGTTAATGAGTGTTGAGGCTGTGTCTATTATATACACCAACATAAATGTTGCCTTGCTTGGTAAGAATAGCAGAGGCTACACTGCCAGCTTCTATAAACGGAGAAACTGTTCTACCGTTCTGAACCCTAACTGCTTCAACATATAATTTCTTCCACATAGAATCATCTACATAAATTGGAATTTATCTTAATGCTATACTTTTTTTACAAAGGATACATG
>JAXJTR010000145.1:0-2498 GCA_036309465.1 Acutalibacteraceae bacterium | reverse complement strand
GTAAGCACCTATCTTCCTTGGTCAGAGCAGATACCTGAATATTGTAAGTCGAAAAAGCCTCAGCAGAAGTAATGTGCTGAGGCTTTTATGCGTGCTTGAATTGACGCTTACTACATATTTCTATGATTAACAAAAAACATCTATGTGTAACAGTAGTAGCTATCACACATAGATGTTTCTTTATTTTTTATGCTTTAATATATTTTGTATCTGCACCATTACCTGTTTTTACAAGTAGATTTTTCTTAACCATATTAGCTAGTGTTGTGATAGCTGTTGTTTGAGAACAGCCTGTAAAATCTTGCACCATAGCTCTTGTTACAAATTCATTGTTATTAAATAATTCTATAACTAGCTTCTCTCTTTTAGTTAAAGTTTTATTTTCTATAGGTACTTTAACAGAATTAATGTTAGGCAAAGTAATTTTAAAAGCATTATCTGATATTTCAATTATAGGTTTTGAATTGCAACCAGCATAGGAATCTTGAATTTTTGGCATACCTATTCCATAAGCCTCTATCAGCTTTAATCGGTAAAAAACATCTGCTAGATTTCTGTTTCTTAGAATAGACACACCAAGCATAATATCATTTTTAGTTACACCTTTTACAAGACCACCAATAGTCACAAACTCAATTCTGTCATCAAAAATACTGATTAATGTGCTTGATGAAAAACCGTATTCACGGTGAACAATTGCATTGAGCAATGCTTCTCGGATTGCTTCAACAGGATAATCCTTGCTATCAATTCTGTTTAAACCTTCAAACTCAGCATGAGTATGGTTAAACATATCAATGTAAGCATAAGCATCCTTAAGCTGTTTAAGAATAGAACCACTGAATTCTTTTCTATCCTTAAATGTGGTTTTGCTTGTTCCGTCAAAAACTGCGAATTTAATTGTATGCACACATTGGTCAGATAATAACAATGCAAGGTTAGTGTAAGTTTTATCATCACCTATTAACTTCAATGTGCGTTTTTGTTGCTCACCAAAAGGTATATTTTTTTGATTGAAATAATTTTCTGCTTCAACAAATGTCAATTGCTGATTCAAAGAACGAGCCTCTTCATAGTTATCTCCTGCTGTTTCTCGAATCATATTCAAAATTGCAGTTTCAGTTGCAGGAGCATTTGATGCACCCTGTCTTACATATACACCCTCAGGACGAATTCCTTTTCCTGCAATGTAATATGGTCTTGCTGTACCTCGCTGAACCTCAACTTTAACCACTGATTTATTATCAATAACCTCTGTGCTTATCTCACAAAATATTGATATATCAGGCTTTACTGAATCTCTTATAGAATTAGCAACCTTCAGCATACAGGTATCTGTATCTTCTATACCACTCACTGTGCCATCGTCATTTATGCCAACATACAATGTTCCACCATCAGTGTTCGCAAATGCAACTATTGTCTTTTTTATCTCATCAACAAACTCTCGTTTAAATTCAGTGTTTTTGTTTTCAAGCATAATATCACACTCCTGACATCTACCTAACAGTTATCTAACATTCTAACCGTTACTAACAATATTCTAACCGTTAGGTAGAGTATTGTCAAGTTATTATTGAATATTCACTATCTCTTTACAAGGAGCACAGAAAAGAGTGATTGCATTGACACTTGCATAGAAAACATGTTAGTATATTAACTATAAATGCAATAGTTAAAGGGTAAATTATCTCCACACTACATAAACAGTATCACAAATAGTCAAAAACTTAACACGGAAATCTTATCGAGGCGATATTATATGAACAAAGAACAATACCAAGATTTCAAGAAATGGTTAATCAAAAACAATAAAACCGAATATATTCCCTATGAAATAAAACAATGAGACATACGTAACGGCTTCCCGAACAGGAAATATGATCCATCGGATGTAATTGATTGGTTGTTTGCTACAAATAAAATTATTGATAGATACAATGTTCTTGGAAAAGATCTATTCTCGTTGATAAGTAAGCGTCAACCCAAGCACGCCTACCCATCCTCTTTTTAATGGGACATAATTCTCATTAAAAGGAGGATTTTTAAAATGGCGACAAGAAGAACTAAAGATGAAAAGTTAAAATTAATAGCTGATTATGAGGAAAGTGGTCTATCTCTATCAGAATGGTGTGCTACCAATGGTATATCAAAATCAACATTCGCAGGATGGATTCGTAGTACAAAGGCTGATGTTAGAACACCTAAAAGTAAAACAAAATTTGTAGGTGTTACGATTCCAGCAGAATTACAGGAGCACTCAGAACTACAATCGAAGAATGGAGAGCTGAATTAGAAGTTTTAAAATCCGAACTAACAGAAAAAGATGAGAAAATCCAGTCACTTGAAAAAGTAAATAACTGGTATATTGAGCAGTTAAAATTAAAAGCAAAAGAGAAATTTGGTGCATCGTCTGAAAAGGTGAACCCTGACCAACTGTCTTTTTTTGACCTCTTTAACGAGGCAGAAACTCTTCAAGAACCAATAACCGTTGAGCC
>JAXJTR010000144.1:0-6778 GCA_036309465.1 Acutalibacteraceae bacterium | reverse complement strand
CTTGTTAATGTAAGACCTGTTTACGCTGCTATCAAGGAATTTTTCGGTTCTTCACAGCTTTCACAGTTCATGGATCAGACAAATCCGCTTGCAGAGCTTACACATAAAAGAAGACTTTCAGCACTTGGTCCTGGTGGTTTGTCAAGAGATAGAGCGGGCTTTGAAGTTCGTGACGTTCACTATAGCCACTATGGTCGTATGTGTCCTATTGAAACACCTGAAGGACCTAACATCGGTTTGATTTCTTACCTTGCTACATTTGCAAGAATTAACCACTATGGCTTTATCGAAGCTCCTTTCCGTAAGGTAGATAAAGAAACAGGTGTGGTTACAGATGAAGTTGTTTATATGACAGCTGATATGGAGGATAACTTTATTGTTGCTCAGGCTAACGTGCCTTTGGACGAAGAAGGTAGATTTAAAAATCCTGTAGTTAACGGTAGATACAGAGATGAATTCGTGGAACTTGATAAAGATCGCTTCGACTTTATGGACGTATCTCCAAGAATGGTTGTATCTGTTGCTACAGCAATGATTCCTTTCTTGGAAAACGATGACGCAAACCGAGCACTTATGGGTTCTAACATGCAGCGTCAGGCTGTGCCACTACTTGTTACTGAGTCACCTATTGTTGGTACCGGTATGGAGTATAAGGCTGGTGTAGACTCAGGTATTTGTGTTCTTGCAGAAGAAGACGGTGTAGTTACAAAGGTTAGTGCAGATAAAATTACTGTACGCTATGATTCAGGCAGAACACAGGACTTTGAAATTATTAAGTTTATGCGTTCTAACCAGAGTACCTGTATCAACCAGATACCTGTTGTATCTAAGGGTCAAAGAGTTAAAAAGAACGAGGTTCTTGCAGATGGTCCTGCTACAAATAATGGTGAAATCAGCTTAGGTAAAAATGCTTTAATCGGCTTTATGACTTGGGAAGGTTACAACTACGAGGACGCTGTTCTTATTAACGAAAAAATTGTTAGAGATGATGTTTATACATCAATTCATATAGAAGAATACGAAATGGAAGCCAGAGATACAAAGCTGGGTCCTGAAGAAATTACAAGAGATATCCCTAATGTAGGTGAAGATATGCTTAAAGACCTTGACCAAGACGGTATTATCCATATTGGTGCCGAGGTTAAAGCAGGCGATATTCTTGTAGGTAAGGTTACACCAAAGGGTGAAACAGAGCTTACAGCAGAAGAAAGATTGCTAAGAGCTATCTTTGGTGAAAAGGCAAGAGAGGTAAGAGATACTTCTCTAAGAGTTCCACACGGTGAATGTGGTATTGTTGTAGATGTAAAGGTGTTTACTCGTGAAAACAGTGCAGACGAGCTACAGCCTGGTGTAAACAAGGTTGTTCGTTGTTACCTTGCACAGAAGAGAAAGATTTCTGTTGGTGACAAAATGGCTGGTCGTCATGGTAACAAGGGTGTAGTTTCAAGAATTTTACCAATGGAGGATATGCCATTCCTACCAGACGGTACACCACTTGATATTGTACTTAACCCATTGGGCGTACCTTCTCGTATGAACATCGGTCAGGTACTTGAGGTTCACTTGGGTTATGCCGCAAAGGCACTTGGCTGGAAGATTATGACACCTGTATTCGACGGTGCACACGAGCAGGATATTTTCAAGATTTACGAGGATATTCAGCAGAAAGCTAAAAATGGCGAGCTTCCACCACCAGAGACAGCAAAACATATCGACTTTACAGAGTGCTTAAATAAAGATGGTATTTCACTTCAGTGTAAAACAAAGCTTCGTGACGGTAGAACAGGTGAATGGTTCGATAACCCAGTAACTGTAGGTTATATGTACTATCTAAAGCTTCATCACCTTGTAGATGATAAGATTCACGCTCGTTCAACAGGTCCTTACTCACTTGTAACACAGCAGCCATTGGGTGGTAAAGCACAGTTTGGTGGTCAGCGTTTTGGTGAAATGGAAGTTTGGGCACTAGAGGCTTACGGTGCTGCTTATACATTACAGGAAATTCTAACAGTTAAGTCTGACGATGTTGTAGGTAGAGTTAAAACTTACGAATCTATCGTTAAGGGTCAGAATATTCCAACACCTGGTATTCCTGAGTCATTTAAGGTTCTTATTAAAGAGCTTCAGTCACTTTCACTTGATGTTCGTGTACTTGATAAGGATAAGAACGAGATAGATTTAAGACAACATTTTGATGATGATGACGATCTACCTGTAGCACCTGCCGATGCAGATGAGTCTACAGAAGAAACAATGGGCTCTGAAACAGTAATGACAAATATGGAGGGCTTCCAGTATGACGAAGACCAAGACGGCGATATTATGGTAGACGAGTCTGGCTTTGCAGAGGAAGAAACCGAAGATTTATTAGACTTTGGCGACGGCTTTGGCAGTGACGAATATTAATTCAGGAGGTAAGGCATATAATGGAATTTAATGTATTTGAATCAATAAAAATAGGACTTGCTTCACCTGAGCAGATTAGAAAATGGTCTTACGGCGAGGTAACTAAGCCGGAAACTATAAATTATCGTACCCTAAAACCTGAAACAGACGGACTTTTCTGCGAAAGAATTTTTGGACCACAGAAAGACTGGGAATGTCATTGTGGTAAATATAAAAGAGTTCGTTTTAAGGGTAAGGTTTGTGAACGCTGTGGCGTTGAGATTACTCGTTCTAAGGTAAGAAGAGAAAGAATGGGTCATATCGAGCTTGCTACTCCTGTATCTCATATTTGGTACTTTAAGGGTATTCCATCTAGAATCGGTCTTATGCTAGACATTTCTCCTCGTCAGTTAGAGCAGGTATTGTATTTTGCTTCTTACATTGTAACTGACCCAGGCGAGGGTACAGGTCTTGAGAAAAAGCAGATTCTTACAGATAAAGAATATAGAGAAATGCGTGAGAAGTACGAAGATGACTTCAAAGCAAGTATGGGTGCAGAAGCTATTAAATTGCTTTTGCAAGAGATTGACCTAGAAAAGCTTTCAGCAGAGCTAAAGAGCGAGCTTGAAGATGCAAGCGGTCAGAAAAAGATTAGACTTGTAAAAAGACTTGAGGTTGTAGAGGCATTTAGAATGTCTGGCAACCGCCCAGAGTGGATGATTATGGATGTTGTTCCTGTAATTCCACCTGAAATCCGTCCTATGGTACAGCTAGACGGTGGTAGATTTGCTACATCTGACCTTAACGACTTGTATCGTAGAGTTATTAACAGAAATAATCGTCTTAGAAAGCTTCTTGAATTAGAGGCACCAGACATTATTATAAGAAATGAAAAGCGTATGCTACAGGAATCTGTAGATGCACTTATTGACAACGGCAGACGTGGCAGACCTGTAACAGGCCCTAACAACAGAGCATTAAAGTCACTATCTGATATGCTAAAGGGTAAGCAAGGTCGTTTCCGTCAGAACCTATTGGGTAAGCGTGTTGACTATTCTGGTCGTTCAGTTATCGTTGTAGGTCCTGAGCTAAAAATGTATCAGTGTGGTTTGCCAAAAGAAATGGCTTTAGAGCTATTTAAGCCATTTGTTATGAAAAGACTTGTAGAAACTAAGGTTTCTGCTAATATAAAGGCTGCTAGAAAAGCAGTTGAAAGAGCTAACCCAGAGGTTTGGGATGCACTAGAGGTTGTAATTAAGGGTCACCCTGTTCTGCTAAACCGTGCTCCTACACTTCATAGACTTGGTATTCAGGCATTCGAGCCTGTACTTGTTGAGGGTAGAGCATTAAAGCTTCATCCACTTGTATGTACAGCGTATAACGCTGACTTTGACGGTGACCAGATGGCTGTTCACGTACCATTGTCAGCAGAGGCACAGGCAGAGGCAAGATTCTTGATGCTTGCAGCAGGTAACCTGCTAAAACCATCAGATGGTCGTCCTGTTGCTGTACCATCTCAGGATATGATCTTGGGTTCATACTATCTAACACTTGACAAACCAGGCGAGCTTGGCGAGGGCAAAGTGTTTAGAGATGAAAACGAAGCATTAATGGCTTATGACAGTAAGTATATTACACTTCATTCAAAAATAAAGGTTCGTCGTACAGCAGAGGTTAATGGTAAAATGACCAGCGGTTTAGTTGATACAACAGTTGGTAGAATTATCTTTAACCGTCCTATCCCACAGGATTTAGGATTTGTAGACAGAACTGTTCCTGAAAATGCACTAAATTATGAGATAGACTTCCTTGTTGGTAAATCACAGCTTGGTAAGATTATTGACAAGTGTATAAGAAAGCACGGTACTCAGACTACATCTGTAGTACTTGATGCTATTAAATCACAGGGCTATAAATATTCAACAATCGGTGCTATTACAGTTGCTGTATGTGATGCTGCTATTCCACCTGCAAAGAAAGAAATTATCGCACAGGCTGAGGTTGATAAGGACGCTATTGCAGAGCTATATAACGAGGGTCTTATCAGTAATGACGAGCGTTATAAGAAAGTTCTTGAAATTTGGAACGCTGCTACAAACGATGTAACAGACGCTCTAAAGGATAATATGGACGCTTACAACCCAATTTGGATGATGGCTGACTCTGGTGCCCGTGGTAGTATGGCTCAGATTAGACAGCTTGCAGGTATGCGTGGTCTTATTGCGAATACATCAGGTAAAACAATCGAAATTCCAATCAGAGCTAACTACCGTGAAGGCTTGAACATTTTGGAATACTTTATTTCTTCTCGTGGTGCTAGAAAGGGTCTTGCAGATACAGCTCTTCGTACAGCTGACTCAGGTTACCTAACAAGAAGACTTGTTGATGTATCACAGGAAGTTATCGTAAAAGAGGACGATTGTGGTACACACGAAGGCTTAGAGATTTACACAATCTACGACGGTAAGAGAAAGATTGAAGACCTAAGCGAAAGACTATTAGGTAGATATTTAGTTGATGACTTTGTTGATAAGGAAACAGGAGAGGTTCTTGTTTCTAAGGATACAATGATAAGCGAAAAAGAAGCTGCTATTATTACAAACAGCGGTGTTGAGAAAATCAGTATCCGTTCAATGCTTGGCTGTAGAGCAAAGCACGGTGTTTGCCGTAAGTGTTATGGTTCTAACCTTGCAAACGGTATGCCTGTTACAGTTGGTGAAGCTGTTGGTATTATTGCTGCTCAGTCTATCGGCGAACCTGGTACACAGCTTACAATGCGTACATTCCATACCGGTGGTGTTGCAGGCGGAGAAGATATCACACAGGGTCTTCCAAGAGTAGAAGAGTTGTTCGAGAGCAGACGTCCAAAGCATCAGGCAATTCTAAGTGAAATCGACGGTGAAGTTAGATTTGACGTTATCAAGGGTGCAAGACACGCTGTTATCTTTAATAGAGAAACATCTGACGAGAGAAGCTACTTGATTCCTCATGGTTCAAGAGAAAGAGTTCAGGAGGGTGCTTTTGTAAAAGCAGGTGATATGCTTACAGAGGGTGCTAAGAATCCACATGATGTACTTGATATTCTTGGTGTTGAAGCTGTTCAAAACTACCTAATCGAAGAAGTACAAAGAACTTACCGTCTACAGGGTGTATCAATCAACGATAAGCATATCGAGGTTATTGTACACCAGATGATGAAAAAGGTTAAGATTGATGAGCCAGGTTCAACTGATTTGATGACTGGTTCACAGGTTGACAAGATTGAATTTATCAACGCAAATGAAGAAATTCAAAGAAGAATTGATGCAGGTGAAGAAGGCCTAGAGCTTGCAACAGCTACACAACAGCTATTGGGTATTACAAAGGCTTCTCTTGCAACAGACAGCTTCTTGTCAGCTGCTTCTTTCCAGGAAACAACACGAGTTCTAACAGATGCAGCTATTAAGGGTAAAGAAGACCCATTGGTTGGCTTAAAAGAAAATGTTATTATCGGTAAGCTTGTACCAGCAGGTACAGGTATGAAACGCTATAGCACTGTAGAGCTAGAGGAAAACTATCCAACACCAGCTCCTATGGTAGACCAAGCGTTAGATTAATTAAATATATTATGGCTGATTATGTTAAATAAATCAGCTTGTACAACAGGGCTACCTCACTAGTTAAGTGAGGTAGCCCTAAATTTATATGATTTCGCAGATAAAATGGCACTCAAGCCATTAAAATGATGTGGAAAGGTGTCTAGCTTTAAATTTTGATATTTTGCCATATATTGTAGTGTTATGTGATACGAAGGGAGAGTAGCTTTAACAGAGCATTTTCATTAGGAAATACTCCTTTTTTGGTGCCTTTAGGCGTGTAAATAAACCCTCGGTGTTCAATATTAGGGGGAAATAAAAAGCTTTATAAAAGCGATTAATTTGCTTAAATTATTGATTGAGAATAAACCTTTGGAAAGTTAATCTTTATTAATAAAACAAGCTTAAAGCCATATAAAACAAACAATTTTAATGTTAAATATGAAAACCCCTTAACAACTTTTATAAGGATTGTTAAGGGGTTTTTATCCATAAAGTAAAAAAGTGAGCAGGTATAAAAACTGCTCACGCATACATATCAGAAGAATTTGACAAAGAAAAAGAGTGTTCATAACTTAAATCCGTTATTAACACTCATACTGGTCGAGGTGACAGGACTTGACTCGCCACTGCGTGTCGAACAGCTCACGCTTAAACCTTCGCTACTGCTCGCTAAAAATGTGCCACTGGCACATTTTCTTTACGCTCACAGCCTTCTCAGGTTCAAGTCCTTGGTTTTATTTATGCAAAAAAGTCAGTAAACAAACGCTTACTGACTTTTTACTGGTCGAGGTGACAGGACTTGACTCGCCACTGCG
>JAXJTR010000143.1:0-14698 GCA_036309465.1 Acutalibacteraceae bacterium | reverse complement strand
GATTGCTTAAAAAAGAAATGAAGTTGGCAGGTAAAATCAAAAGTGCTATGATGTATCCAGCATTTCTATTGGTACTTACTATTGCTCTTATTATCGTAATGAGTGTAGTTGTATTGCCAGCTTTTGCAGGCGTATTCACAGCCTTTGGTTCAGATCTTCCTGTAATGACTAAAATAGTTATGGGTATGTCAGACTTTATGATTCAGTGGGGTTGGCTAGTTGCAATTATTGCATTTATTCTTTCTGCTGGATTTGTATTTTTTAAAAAGAGAAACTATGCGTTTGCAATGGGATGTGCAACATTAGCAATTAAGATTCCAATTATTGGTGATGTTATGCGACTAACTAACGTTGCTCGTTTTGCAAATATGATGTCAACACTATCTGAAAGTGGTGTTAATATTTTGGACTCTTTAACCTTGGCACGTGATGTTATGACAAACCTATATATGAAGGATTGTCTTTCACAGGTTATTGAAGATGTAAAAATTGGTACACCTATCAACGTTTCTATGAACAGATACAGATCTGTATTCGACAGCTTGTTTACTTCAATGGTACGTGTTGGTGAGGAAAGTGGTCAGTTGGCAGACTCACTAAAAAAAATCGCCGATATGTACGAAGAAAAAGCCGATGATGCCACACAAACAATGACAGATGCTATGACACCAGCTATGACAATTATTATTGCCGGCGTTGTTGGTTTTGTTGTTATTGCTATTTTCTCAGCTATGTTTGGTATGTATGGCGTTATTGTATAAAAAATACAAAGGTTACAAATTATTATTTAGGAGTGTGAGATTTTTATGGGTAAATTATTAAAAACGTTAAAAAGCAAAAAAGGCTTTTCGTTAGCCTATGCAATGGTTGTATGTCTGTTTTTGGCACTTGTAACAGGCGGTGTAACAACTATAGCATTACTACAGCATAATGAAACTGGTGCTGACCTTAATACACGTCAGGCTTATATTTCTGCGAAAAGTGGTTTGGATTCATTAAAAAATCATATGAAGAATGGCACAGTTACTTTAGATACTTCCAGTTTAACTAGTGTTGGAGCTTCAAGGTTTTTTGTTATGTATACAGATGAATCTGGTATGGTAAACATTATCTATAGAGAAACTGAAGAAGACATAAAAGCTTTCTTGAAATCCGATCAACTAGCAAATGCAACAATTATTGGTGGCAACGGTACTTATTATCAGGTAACACTAAAGGAAGATGGCATTTTTGGTGTAACTTCTAAAAATGAAACAGGTAAGTATAATGACAATGTTACTTTGAATAAAGGTGATTTAACATTTGATGCTGTTACTTACACAAAGTATATAGTATCACAAAAAGAGGTTGAAACCACACCTGTTGGTCCTCCTCCAACATTCCCTGTTATTAATGTTCCAACAGATCCACCATCAGATGATAGTCTTGGCGGTCCTTTGGAGCTTGTTACAAAGAAAGAAACATCAACCTACAGACATCAAACAACTGGTAAGTTCCTAATGATAGGTCAGCAGTATGCTTTTAACGACGCTGAAATAGTTAAAGGTTCTGCTGAAGGTTCTCAAGCAGGTCTATTAAAGACTGAAGGTAAAGCAAGTACCGTAACTTGGGATAAAAACCCTTTTTTCTATCATGTAAATATTGAAACAACAGATGATTATGCTTCTTATGTATCATATTTCCCGATTGTTTATGATAGAATGGCTAAAGTAACCAGTACAAGTGATAGATGTTCTATAGAAGCATTCAACCAAGGTATATATTTCTGTGGCGACTTTGAAGCTTATAGACAAGGTAACGAATATGCCAACAGCTATAGCCATGAACAATATCAGTGGTTAGAGAATAAGGGTTCTATAAACAACCTAGGTAATATTAGTTATACCACTGAAAACCCTGAGTGGCAGTTTAAAATGGGTTGTAACTTCCTTTGTATAGAGAACAATTTTATTCACCGTATGCGTAACGGTAGTGTTAAACATGTAACAGTTTATTATAGTGGTACAGATGATAATAAAAAGATTTATGTACAGATACCTAAGGGTATGTGGGTGTATAACTGTTGGGAAAGTAAAGATAATAATGCACCTTATCAATCATATTTCTATATTCCAGCCGGTTACTATTCTTTTACCAATCAGTTTACTCTAACTGATATATATACCTGGTATAATGCAGGTGATATTACACAAGGTAAAGGTGGTGCGCCAACTAATATACTTGATAGAGTTCCAAAAACAATGGTAACAAAAGCAGCTGAATTAGAGGTTGCTAAATCATATAGCTTATATGATGATATTGTTTATTATGAGCAAAATGGTACTGTACATTCAGGTGGTCAGGAGCTTAATAAAGGTGATCATAACGTTAGCATTATAGACTCTGACCAAGGTAAGTATAATGATGATGTAGGTGGACCTTATTATTCAACAAATGCAGGTAATGCAAATTATCAATATAGTTCAGCTTTTGACGATGCAAATATCTTTTTCGCACCAAGATTTTCAATGGGTAACAATAATCCAAAAAATGTTGGTGCAAGCGCACAAGAAGGCACATATCATTGGTATTGCGGAAAATCTTTTAACTTCCAATGGTTTAGAAAATTCAGTTTCCAGGTACCAACCAACTATAATATAGAAATTAGTGCACCTAATATTGTATTAACAATAGGACCTACAGTAACTGTTTATAATGGAAGCAAAAATAGCACAACAACTTCACAATCCTCAGATTTAATTGAATCTACAGGTACAAACAATTCCTTTATACTATGTGGTAACAAGGGTAAAGGTGGCACAATACTAAGAGTTATGTGTGATTTCCGTGTAAAATATTCAGGTGGCACATATACAATTAAGAAAGGTACCTATGAATTAGATAAACCAATAAATCTATTTACAGACGCAGCTAAGAATGCTTTTGGAGGAAATACTGCTTCATCAGCATCTTGCATTGTTGCACCTGGTTTATCAAAGCAAACATTTACATTAAGTAGTGTATTTGCTAATATGTTTAGAGGTACAATTATTGCTAATGATATGTATATTGTAGATAGAATATCAACTGGTAGCAGTACTTTAGCAGAGGTTAAATACGGTGACCTTTCAAATGCTTCTGGTAGAGTGCCTGGAATTTGTATTCCAAGTAATATTATGGATGCACAATATGGTGAAATTACTGAGTTTAATGATGGCGAGGTATTTGAGTTACCGATTAGAGATGGATTTAAAATTCAAAAACAAGTTGGTAACGGTGCTTATGTTGACTATATAATTTTTGAAGGTTTGGATGAAAACGCAAACTTTGATTGTTATATACCAACAGGTGGTGAAGATTATTTATATCTTGAAGATTGTCACGGACACTTACAAGAACACCAACTTGAAGAATCTAGTAACTACACTGTATCAGTAGAAGGTCCATTTACAGAAATAATTGGAGATTATTATTAATGAAAAGAGTAATAAGAAATTCGTTAAAATTTAATAGCAAAAAAGGTGTATCCCTTGTAGAACTAATTGTTGCTATAATGATCATAATGATTGTTGTTTCTGCATCTGTATCGGGATTAACAATTAGTTATAGATCTGTACTTATGGGTGCTGTTAAGGATGATGCTCATTCGGTAGCTAAGCGAGATTGCGACATTGTTATGAATGCAATTCAGACCTATGCTTCAGAAGGCGAATTGTCTAGTGTTATGAGTCATTATCCAAAGTCAGATGGAAAAGTTTACTGTGATTTTGGATTATCTGAAAAGGTTGTTCTGCTAGATGACCTTCTAATAAGAATTGGCGATTCTTCTGTAGCGGGAGGAGATACAGGTTACGATTCTTCTCAATATACTAATTTAGTACCTCATGTTGGTTCAGAGGATAGTTTGGATACTACCGGCAAGTTTGAAGTAAATAAAAATAATAAAAAATACAGATCAGTTATTATTACAAAAACAGAACAAATACAAGGTGCTACAACATACGATGTTTATCATGTTAAAACGTTTGTATATTACACCGAAACAAGTAAGGTTACCTGTGAAGGTGATGTTATTGTTAAGCAGTAAGGGGGGAGGAGCTAAATGTTTACATTAAAAAAGACAAAGGCATTAAAGCGATTGTCTAAATGTGTAAAAAGCAAGCGTGGTGCAACATTAATCGAATTAGTTGCCACTATTGCAATATTATCAATTGTTGCTTCTCTTTCGTTACAGGCAATTTTCATTGCTGGTGAGCAATCAAGAAGAGTAAATGATATATCTGAATGTCAGCGTGTTGTTTCACTTATGGAAAAGCAGATTAGTATGTATGCGAGAAATGCAACTAAAATTGACTTCGTGACTGAGAATGTTACGGAATTTGAAGATTTGAATACTGCTATTTCTAATTATGTGGATAGAAGAAATTCACCACCAGTTGGTGTTACCCCTCAACCTTTCCATGATGATGATGTAACAACATCAGGAAAAACAGCTGATAAAGATGCAGATTATATTTTGTATTGGGCTGGTAACGGAGCTACTAATAATTCTACTGGCTTCCATATAACACTAGCAAAATACAATAAAGATGCAACTGGATCTAATAAATTTGAAACTGTCATAACTGTTGATAATATTAAAGAAATTAATTTTATGATTAGAGAATTATCTTCTAAAAAATTAACAGCAACTGATAGCTCTTACTTATTAGATTATACATTGATTTCTCCAACAGGATTTGAAATTCTTGACCAAACTTTAGATTCAGGAGCTGCTAAAAAAGGAGCTTATTCGGTATTTTCAGGTGTTGTTTTAAACAACGTGAAGAATTTTTCAGGACCTCATCTTGGTAATAGTTTTAGAATATCAGAACCAGTGGTTAGAAGTAATGGTAGCAAAGATTATAATTTTGTTATATTTAGAACTGTTAGAGTAGCTAAATAATTGTTCTCTTAAGAGAGTAGTCGTAAGACTACTCTCTTTTGCATATATAGTTTTATTTTAGTGACATAAAAACCACCGTTTAAAATCACTGATTCTAAACGGTGGAATATGTATAGTTTGTTTAACTTGTGTTGCTTTGTTAGCGTTTACTCTTATTGCGACAATTATTTAATACACGTAATACCATAATGGCTAACTAGTAGTATCACTAAAAATACTAAATTCCATATTGTAAAACAGGCAAAATATTTACCTTTATTTTGATTGTAACTATGTGCATATAGTTTGTATGAAATAAGACTTGCCATAGAAGCAATTAACGTGCCAAGACCACCAATATTTACACCAATGGTAAGCATACTATAATTTTCTGTAAAGCCCGAAAGCATAAGTCCTGCTGGTACATTGCTAATAGCCTGACTTGCAACAACACCTGTTATTACTTCATTTCCCTTTACAACGCTTTCAAGAAATTCCTTAATATACTGAATATTACCAAGGTTTCCGATAAATATAAAAAAGCATATAAAAGTAAAAATAAGGCTATAATCTACGTAGGCAAAAGTTTTCTTATCGCATATTATAACAGCTATCACCACAATAGCCAGTAAAATATAATAAGGTATTACTCTGCATACAGTTAATATTCCAAGAATAAAAAGAATAGAATATATAAAAATCATATATGTATTGTGTTTACTATTTTTTGTATCTGTTGTTTTAGGTTTATCAAATTGGTTCATATTTGTTGAATTTTCATCTTGCAATTTTATGTTTATAGATGTACTTTTTCTACAACAAACAGCCATACTTATTAGCACAAAAGATATAGCAGTATATGGTAGCGTGAGCATTAAAAAATCAACAATAGAGGTATTAGAAATATTATATAAATATAAATTTTGTGGATTGCCCACAGGTGTAAGCATACTGCCTAAATTTGCACCTATAGTTTGCATAACTAATACAAAGATTATATCATTTTCAAGCTGTGCTTTTTTTAGTGTTAACATTGCAAACGGTACAAAGGTTATTAGTGCTACATCATTTGTAACAAGCATACTTGAGAAAAAACAAAGTAGCACCAACACCAAATATAATTGGCGTGTGGTTTTTGTATGATTAAGTAATGAAATGCCAATCCTGTCAAATATTCCTGTACGTTGCAGTGCAGACATAATAATCATTAAGCTTAGTAATATTCCCAACACTTTAAAGTCAATATATTCTATATAACTTGCAGATGGCGGTACAAAAAACATTGACACAACAGCAAGTATAAAAGCAACTAACAATACAGTTTCTTGCTTTATAAATTCTATTAATTTATTTTTTATAGTATTCAAATTAAATCTCTCCATATATAACGAATATGCTAAACTCAAATTAGAGTTTAGTATCAGTATAAAAATATAGCCTACTTTATATTGGATAAGTAGGCTATATTTTTTATTCAGCTTTTATAGTAAATGTAAAGGTGGTTAAACCAGCCTCGCATTTTACAGATATAGTACCATTATGATTATCTATAATCTGTTTTGCTATAGCCAAGCCAAGTCCATAGCGGTTATTTTCTCGATTTCTAGCTTCGTCTGCTCTAAAGAAGCGTTCAAATATTTTTTCCTGTAATTCAATAGGAACAGGTTCTCCTGTATTGGTAACATTAACTGTACATTTGTTTTTACTGTGAAAAATATTAACAGAAACATAACCGCCCTCAGTACAATGCTTAATTGCGTTGTCTGTAAGAATTGCTATAACCTGTTTAATATGGCCTTCGTTACCTATTACCGTTATTTTATCTTCAAGGTCACAATAAAGAGTTACACCTTTTTCAAAAGCAACACTTTCAAAAGGCATAGTAACTTCCATAATAGTATTGCATATTTCAAAGGGCTGAACCTGTAGGCTATCTTCCTGCATTTCGATTTTTGCAAGGGTTAGCAAATTATTTACAAGAGTATTCATTCTAACCGATTCGGATTTTATGTATCCCAGCCATTTATTGTCGCCTATTTCGCCACATAAAATGTCGGTATTAGCACTTATAACAGCAATAGGAGTTTTTAATTCGTGGCTTGCGTCAGAAATAAATTGCTTTTGCTTATTAAAAGCTTCTTCCACTGGTTTTATAAGCCAAGTAGATAAAGTTAATGAAAGTATAAAAATAATAAGTATACCACAAATAAGTATAACTAAAGAAGTTATAAGCAATGTACGAAAGCTTGCTATGTTGCTGTTATTGTCCATAAAACCCACAATATAGCTTTTACCAAATCCACCATAATCAATTTCTGTTACACAATATATCAAGGAGTTTACCGTGCCACGATTTGAAGGGGTGGAGATAATTTTTTTTGTGTAATCAGAGATTTCTTGATAAGTATAATTTGTGTTGTTTTCAGCAATAATGTTTGTTATTATTCCCTGGGGAGATACAAAAGCTATATAAAGCTCAGAAAAGCTATAGCTTTTATCGTCGTGAAAAAAATAACGGTCGTTATTTGGAAAATAATAAAATTGTTGTTGTTGGAGTACATTTGAATTTATTTTTTCAAGACTTTCATAGGCGTTGTCCATATTATGGCTGTAGTTAAATATGTTTACAGCTATTAGTATTCCACACAAAACTAATGATAAAATGAATGTAAGAACAGCAACAAGCTTTAGTCTTAGTTTTTTTATCATTTGTTTTCCTCCAGCTTATACCCTAAACCTCTTACCGCCTTTATAGAAACATTTGCACCAATAAATTTAATTTTCTTTCTTGTAAAGGATACATAAACCTCAGCATTGTTATATTCGCTGTCGCTTTCAAGACCCCACAGCTTTTCTACAATCTGTTCTTTTGTTAGTATCTGATTTTGATTTTTCATAAGAAACTCCAGCAACTGAAATTCCTTTAAGCCAAGCTTCATAGTTTTGCCTGTAGATTTGCAAAAGATTTCTCCCACATTGGTGTTAAGCTCCATATCACCAAAGGATATAGTGTTGGTTTCTATTTCTCCTTTTCGTCTGGTTATGGCCCTTAGTCTTGCTAAAAGCTCTTTAGTTTGAAAAGGTTTAGTCATATAGTCATCAGCACCAAAATCCAATCCTTGAACTTTGTCATCTATTTCACTTTTTGCTGTTAGCATAAGTACAGGGGTTTTTATACCATCTTTTCGTATTTGATTTAATATTTGAAATCCATTAATTTCCGGAAGCATAACATCAAGTATTATTGCATCGTAGATATCGGTTAAAGCCTGATAAAGCCCGTCATTCCCATTTGTTGCAATATCTACTGTGTATTTTTCTTTTTTTAGAATTTCCTGTAATGCATCCGCAAGACTGTATTCATCTTCAACAATTAAAATTCGCATAGATGCCTCCTAAAAGTTTGTGCAATAATATTATACCATAAACCTTTAAAATAAATTGAATTATGTATATTAATTTTTGATAAATTTATAGGCAACACTGGTAATTGTGCAGTGTTGCCTTAACTTAATTTAGCAGTGTTTTATCGGTAATTTTTTCGATATTCTAATGGTGTTATTCCATATACCTTTTTAAACTCACGATTATACAACGAAATATTATTATATCCACAAGAAATTGCTATGTTTAGTACAGTATTGTTAGTATCTCTAAGCATTGCCTGTGATTGGTCAAGTCTATATTGATTAATATACTTTTTACAGGTAGTATTTGTATATTCTTTAAATATACTCATAAATCTACTTTTACTAAAGCCTGCGTTGTAAGCTAAATCTTCTACTGATAGCTGTTGGCTGTAGTTATTTTCTATATACTTTATTGCATCACGCACAGCAATATAATTTTTATCAGCAATAGCATTGTGAGGCTTTGTATTTACATAGCCATTGGTATACAGTTCTATAAAATACTTTGTTAACCAGTTTATTATTTGTAATTCAAAACAAGGTGGTTTATTTTTTATAATATCTATAAGTGTTTTTATAGCAAAAAATAAATCATCATATCCTTTGTCGGTTGTGCGTATAATATAAGGTATTTGTGCAGTTCTGTTAATAAAAGGAGTAAAATATTTCATAACACTACTGCTTCTGCTTTGAGGGCACAACACATCAATAGGAAAAACAAGAGTATGCACTTCTATTTCTTTACTTGTTGATTGACCATAGTGAATTGATTGAGATGGTACAAATAAAATGTCATTTTCATTCATATATACCTCGGTATTATCAATGGTATTAAGACAAGTACCTTTAGTAAAAACCATTATTTCTACTTCGTTATGCCAATGTGCAAACATTGTCATATCCTCGGGATTTGAAGAACTAAAATTATAATATCGTATAGGCAAACCAAAATCGTCGTTGTCTACTATTTCTTCTATTGCGTTTATTTCTTTATTCATTTAAACCTCACCACCTGTTTTAAACAATTAAAATTAATGTATACAAAAATAATGCTTTATAAACACAGTAAAAAAATGCAATAAACTTAGTTATTTAGTGCAAGATTTATTATGCTGTTTATATTACAATATAGACAAGATAAAGAACACAAATTATTAATAAAGCGTACGACCTCTTTAAAATACCTCATTATATATTCTGTGTTTCATGGGTTGTACAGTTTTAGCTGTACAATCCGTAGATGCAGAATAACAAGGTAAATTTTGAAAAGAGTTTAATATATAAAATTGTAATTAACCTACTTATAATTGAAAAACCTATCACAAGAAAAGTTCACTGCGTTTAGCTAGTGAACTTTTCTGTTTTCCGCATACTTACCATTATAACAAATTTTTTTCAATTTGGGTATACTAACGTTGTAAA
This sequence comes from Acutalibacteraceae bacterium, assembly GCA_036309465.1. Lineage (GTDB taxonomy): Bacteria > Bacillota > Clostridia > Oscillospirales > Acutalibacteraceae > CAG-964. The sequence goes on along the minus strand of JAXJTR010000143.1, from coordinate 4,963 downwards.
ATTTAAAATTTTTATGGAAAAATTATAAATAAAAGTACATTTATTATTAATGTAATGTTTATTACTGATTAATATTTTGTACAAATTTAGCGTTTATTATATAACCATAGTAAATAAACAAGAGAAAAGTTTTAAATTTGATTATTCCATCTCCCTTTTAATATATATATACTTAATGTTTAAGAGAAGGCTGTGCCATTTTGGTACGGGCCTTCTCTTTTTATGCAAAAATATTTTTGGTTGTGCATATTTTCCTTATAGTGGATTACAATATTTATGGCAATGCTATAGTATTATAGTTTAACCATAATAATTGTGAGGTGTTACAATGTCAATTTCTATTATAAGAACATTGATTTTATATGTACTTATATTAATAATGATGAGAATAATGGGTAAACGACAAATAAGCGATTTGCAAACAAACGAGCTTGTTGTAACGCTGTTAATCTCTAACATTGCAGTTATACCTATGCAAGATACCTCACTTCCTTTGTTAAGTGGTGTAGTACCAATTATGCTTTTGGTAGCCTGCGAGGTAACTATAAGTTTTCTTATGCTTAAAAACGGAAAATTTAGACGATTAATTTGCGGTAAGCCACAAATTATAATTTCTAAAGGGATTATTGACCAAAAAAAAATGAAGCTTTTAAGAATATCCACCGAGGACCTAATGGAACAGCTTAGACAAGAAGGGATTTTTGCCCTTGATGATGTAAAATATGCAGTTGTAGAAACTAATGGTAAAATTAGCGTGCTGAAAAATCCTCTTAAAGACACTGTAACAGCCCAGCAGATGAATATATCTAACGCAACTAATACATTTGAAGTTGTAATAATAAGTGACGGTGAAATTGCAGAATGTTCTATGCAATTATGTGGGATAACAGAGGAATGGTTAAATCAAACTCTAAGAAAAAACAATGTATCTATTAAGGATATATTTATTATGACAGCAACCTCAGAACATGAGTATAGCATAATAAAAAAAGAGGGATAAAATGGGTAGAATAGTAACAGCAATTATAATATTTATTGTTATTATAGGGCTTACTATAGGCGAAACAGCTTACACTATAAATGTTTCAGAACAAGTAAAAAGTAATCTTAATAGCTCAATGGAAAGCTATCTAAATAAAGATATTGACACAGCAAAGAGAAAACTAAACGATGCTGACCAGCTTTGGAACGAAAGCACAATGCTTTTAGATGCGTTTTTAATACACGATAATACCGAAAATATATCAGAAAAAATTTCTACAGCAAAAAGCACATTAGAATACAACCAAAAGCTTTACCCTGTAGAATGTAAAAAAGCCATAGAGTCACTAAAGGTAGTTATTTACGCTATGTTACCGTATTTTGACAATATATTGTAGTGAATATATTTGTAGTGATTATGATTGTAGTAGTCGTAAATTAACAGCACATAGTATTACCTAAGCTGTATTATTTTTAGGAAAAGAAAGGTGGATTTATGAAATCATTTGTAAGATTATCTGTACTACAGTTATTTACCCTGTTATTTATAAGCAGAATGATTATCAATGTAACATATAGTAGCTATACTTCAGATACAGAAAGTTTAAAATTTGGTGCAGTAGCCGGATTAATTGCTTTGCCTCTTACATTAATTATGACAATACCTGTTTATATAATGCTTAAAACAAACGACGGAAGAACAGTTACCGATAACGCTTACGACCTTTTTAAGAAGTGGGGTGCTATAATAGCTGTTGTATATGGTTTATACTTTTTATGGATTTTAATTAGCACACTTTCTCAATTTAATGTTATGGTTACTAATGTTTTAAACCCTACTGCGTCGGTTTTTGTTTTATCAATAGCTGTTGTAGTTGCATCTATGTATGGTGCTTACAAAGGAATAGAAGCCTTGGGCAGAGCCTCAACTATAATTTTTATGTTTATTATTGTTGCTTTAATAATGCTTGTTTGTACACTTATTCCTAAGGTAGATACTTTAAATTATGTGCCTATCACAACAGAAGCTACATCTAATATTTTTAATATAACTACAGATATGCTTGCCAAAAACAGCTGTATTCCTGCTATGGCTATTTTATTGCCTGTAGTTAAAGGCAAAGCAAAGGGAGCTATAATATGGTGGAGCATAGCTGTTTATGCAACTACAGCTATATTTATATTGCTTATAACAGGTGTTTTAGGTGATTTTTTGCAAACTCAGGTTTTTCCTGTTTATACTCTTACAGCTGTAGCCTCGTTGGGTGTTACAGAACGACTTGACGGTTTATTTTTAGGTGTATGGACAGCAGGAATGTTTGTGAGAATATCCTTATATATATATTTATTGTCAGCCTGTGTAAAAAGAATTTTCGGCGAAGTAATATCAAGGTGGTCAATATTAATATGCGGTGTATTAGTATTATTTACAACAATGGGAATAACAGTAGCAGATGCTCTATTTAACTTTGTGCTTAACAGTAATTTGTTATTAATACTTACATTAATAACAGGTGTAGTTATACCTCTTTTTATTGCTCTTTTTAATAAAATAAAAAAGAGCAAAATAGCCCATAGTGAAAGTTAGGTGATGTTGTGTTTAAGAGAATAAGACTGATAGCTATGCTGTGTGTTATTTTGTTTATGGTATGTTTGTTAGGAGGCTGTAATAGTAACAGCAAGCAATTAAACGAGAGAATGGCAATACAAGGAATGGGTATAGATTATGAAAATAACGAATATATTGTTACTGTAATGTATATGAACACAGACGAAGCTCAACAGTCAGAGGGAGAACAGCAATCTACACAGCATAAGCTTGCCCAAGGTGAAGGAAAAACAGTAACAGATGCAGTTACCAACATAGTAAATTCAAATGGTTTAGAGCCTTTATATAGCCATAATTCTTTTATTATTTTTGGTAAGGATATGTGTAAGAAAGGATTACAGGAGCCTTTGGAGTTTTTTGCAGGTTATTATCAATGTAGACCCTCTGTTAATGTGTTGGTTGCAGACAGACAAGCTCACGAAATTATAAAATTACCCAAAATCACAGTTGATATTATAGAAAGCATAGCAGAATCTCCTGCTACAACAGGCAGAACCAATACAACTCCGCTGTATGTTTTTATGGGAGAAATTGCAGACAAATCTACATCGGCAACAACTTCCTTACTTACCGTTGAGGAAAAAGCACCAAAGGTTAGGGGAGTAGCAGTATTTGAAAAAGACAGGCTAAAGCATACAATGAATACATCGCAGGCATTGGGTATGCTATTAATTAGAGGGGAAAGCGATATCTCCTCCGAGGTTATCCCACTTGGCAACGGTAATAAAAGCTTTGCATTGTCACAAGAAAGCATCAATAGTCGTGCTTATATACAGCAAGGTATATTACATTGTGATATCACAATAAAAGGTAAAGCTAAAATATATGAGTATATTAATAATGATATTGAAGTAGAAAATAAAATTGAAGATAGAATTGTCAAACTAGCAAAAGATACATTAAATGAATGTAAAAAACAGGGAAGTGATGTATTTTATTTTGGTAAAATGCTACGCCAAAGTGATTATACACAGTACAAAAAAATTTCAGACTGGACTACTCTTATTAAAAATGCAAAATTTTCAGTTGATTGCGATGTAAAAGTTAAATAATTTTCGTATCATAAAATATACCCCCACAATTATAAAAATTAATTGTGGGGGTATGTTGCAATAATCTATAATTAAATTTTTGTTAATTTACAATTATGGTTTGTATTTTCATCAATAATGTTGTATTATATTAAAGAACATTTTCAAGGCGAAACAGCCTTAAATTAATAGCTTTATGAGGTGTAATATATATGAAAAAAAAGTTATCCGCAGTTGTTGCATTATTAATGTCAATCACTGTTATAATGTTTTCTACTGTTCCTGTTGGTGCAGTAAAAAATAAAATTGATTTTAAAACAAAAACAGATATACTCTATTTGGTAAATATGGATACAGATACAGTAGTATACAGTAAAAATGCCGATAAAAAATGCTACCCTGCTTCTACTGTTAAAATTATGACATATATTATCACTACCGAGCAGGTAGAAAACTTAGAAGGTACAAAGGTAGAAATAAAAGAAGAGGTATTAGACCAGCTTGCAGGCACAGGCAGTTCTTTATCAGGCTTAGAAAATTACATAGGCGAAAAACTGTCGGTATTTCAGCTATTGCACTGTATGATGGTAAGCTCAGGTAATGATGCAGCTCTTGTTTTAGCTGATTATTTAGGCAAAGGCGATGTTGATGCTTTTGTAAAGCTAATGAACAACAAAGCAAAGGAGTTAGGCTGTAAAAATACAAGGTTTACAAATCCTCATGGTTTACACGATAAAAACCAGTATACAACAGCCGAGGATATGCTTAAAATAACCAGATACGCTCTTACTACCCCTTATTTTACAGATGTTACAGATACAGATGAATATTACATATCTGGCGATGATGCAGAGCCATTGGTAAACACCAATAAAATGATATTGGCTGATGAAAAAGATTATTATTTCGAGTTTGCTCACGGTATAAAAACAGGTACCACAGACGAAGCCGGCAGATGTTTAATTTCTACAGCCCTTAAAGACGATGTTTCTTATATTTGTATAGCTTATAACGCACCTTGCTATGACGAGGACGGTTACGAGCTTGACACAAATTATGCTATTCTAGAAAGCAAAAAGCTTTACCAATGGGCATATAAAAATGTAACTATGCGTACAGTTTTGGGTGTATCTGATAAAGTAGCTTCAATAAATGTAAATTATGGCGAGGGTGCAGACAAGGTTACACTTGTACCTGAATATGCGTATTCTACAATGCTTGCAAGTAACATTAAGGACGATGACATAATTATAACAGCAAAATGTCAAGATGTTATAGATGCCCCTGTAGCTAAGGGTACAGTATTGGGTACAGCTACAGTTACATATAATGGTGAAGAATT
>JAXJTR010000142.1:0-3084 GCA_036309465.1 Acutalibacteraceae bacterium | reverse complement strand
TTATCATATTTACCCACAAAACCAATTGTGTCTAACATATCATTATACATTGGCGTTAACTCCTTAATATATATACTTTCAAGCACAAAAATGCCCTTTTTATCTATTATAAAACAATATGTGAGATTTTGCAAGATATATTTGCGTATTAAAGTAATAAATCAGAAAAAAGATTTTGCACTGTACTTTATTTTTTGTACAGCACAAAATCCAATTGCTTTTTCAAATTTTAAATAGTATTTATCATAGATATAAATTTATACCATTACTGAATATAACCCCTATCCCTTAGTGCTCTTAGTAAAAATTTTCGTGCAAGGCTGTTTGGTTTTATTTGTTCTACAGCCTGTTCAATAGTGAACCATTGGGCTAGGTCTACCTCATCTTCTTTTATTTTAAATTTCTCATTATCTACTGTAACTACAAAGTTATGAATAAGAGTATTAGATTTTTCAAAATAAATGCTGTCGTTATAGTCCCACGAAACAGCCTTTAAGCCTACTTCTTCCATAATTTCTCGTTGCAATGCCTGCTGTGGTGTTTCGCCTTTATTTATGTAGCCTCCCACAAGTATATTTGCCTTCATTCCGTACTGCTGTATTAACAATAGCTTATTTTTAGATTTGTTAAATATAACATTACTTACAGCACTATTGTACATTGGGAATCTAAATTCCTTACAATTGTCACAATACTGCACCATACCCTCCTCGCCACACATTTTAGGATACAGACGTGTGCCACATACACTGCAAAAATTCATTTCATCCACTTTTATCCCTCTTTTTATTTAATTTATACCGCAATATTACCCTTTAAAGCTTATAATCTTATATTTGTCTGAATTTTTTCATTACAGCGTGGACAGTAAAGACTATGAGCACCCTTAACAAAAGGTACACGAATACTTGCCTTACAGTATGGGCACTTTATATATCTATATAATTCTCTATCCCTATATTTTTTCTGCTGTAGCTTAAACCAGCTAACAATCTTTTTCCAAAAGGGTTTTATCTTTTTTAGATAAGGTATTACTTTTTTTAGATGTGGCTTAACCTTGTTGTAATATTTAAGAAAAATCTCATTTTCTTTACTTCGTTGTGATATATTCTTTGACAAACTACGAAATATAAATATACCCAGTAATGCCCATAAAATAAGTTTAACAACAATACCTCTTAAAAATAATCTGTGTAAAATACTTATAATTAAAGATACTACCACTAAGAAAGTGTTTAAAGTATCGTGACCATATCTACCATACATAAATTGTCTGAATTTAATTATAAAATTCTGCATAAGCTCACCTCTTATACGATTATAGTACATTCAACTTAGCAATACTTGAATAATTCGTTAATTTTATAACTATAACGCAAAAAAGCAACCACTACAAATGTAGTGGTTGCCGAATTTTTATATGGTTTATGGATTATATGTTTTCCATGTGTTGATTGGGGCATTGTCGTAACGAACATAGATATAGTATCTTTGTAGCATACTTATATCCTTTAGTGTAACAGCACCGTCGCAGTTTACATCTGCACCCAACAAGCCTTTTTCAGATAGTGAAAGAACACCTAACTTATATCTCTGCATATAGATAAGGTCAGCTGTAGAAACCTGACCGTCACCATTACAGTCACCAACTAGGTATTTAATGCTATCTACTGTCTTACCTTGGTTGTAGATTGCTACATAGTTAGCGTGTGTAGGAATAACTACACCCTCTGAATTTTCTGTGTAATCAGCAATAGCTTCTTCAATATGTGTAAATACTTCTACCTCACCTGGTGCCATTACTGTAAACTTAACCTTGTACAATAAACAACCGCCTGCTTGGTCGAAATCGCCGTTATGTGTTTCTACATAACTAAATTTACTTGTTGATGCGTTGTAAGCACCGATTGGTGACATACATAGCTCGTAGCCTCTGCTATCCTTAATAACATCTGTTGATGTATCTAGATTATCCCAATATGCACCAATATCATTTCTCTTACTCTTGATATCAAGTACCTTTGGTGCGTTAGGCTCCATAGAACCCTCTGCATTTGGCTTATTCTTTGTGCCAACTGGCTGGTTAAAGTATGTTCTTGCTGTCATTGCGTATACTTTAGCTGAATCTAGCTTTACATATACAGGATACTCGAATGTATCGCCTACATTAAGAACTAGTGGCTCTCTCTTGTTATCGTCCACAATGTGGATAATAGCCTGACCAGCTTCTGTAGTAATCTCTGTTGGCTTTTCTGTTGGAACCTCTTTTTGCTCCTCGTTATAAATTGCTACATAGTTAGCTTTTGTAGGAATTATTACGCCTGCTGAGTTCTCTGTATACTTAGCAATAGCCTCATCCATAAAAGTAAATACTTCTACTTCACCTGGCTCCATTACTGTAAACTTAACCTTATACAATAGACAACCACTTGCTTGGTTAAATGCACCATAATATGTTTCTACATAGTTAAATTTACCTGTTGTTGAGTCGTAAGCACCAATTGGTGACATACATAGCTCGTAGCCTCTGCTGTCCTTAATAACATCTGTTGATGTATCTAGGTTCTTCCAGTAAGCAGAAATATCATTTCTCTTACTTACAATATCTAGTACCTTTGGTGCGTTAGGCTCCATATAGCCCTCTGCATTTGGCTTATTTCTTGTGCCAACTGGCTGGTTAAAGTATGTTCTTGCTGTCATTGCGTATACTCTAGCTGAATCTAGCTTTACATATACTGGATACTCAAATGTATCACCTACATTAAGAACTAGAGTTTCTCTTGCGTTGTCGTCTACCAAATGAATGACAGCCTTATCACCTGTTGGTGGAGTTGTAGGTTTTTCTGTTGGTTTTGCTGTTGGTTTCTCTGTTGGTTTCTCTGTTGGTTTTTCTGTTGGAACCTCTGTTTGTTCCTCGTTATAAATTGCTACATAGTTAGCGTGTGTAGGAACTAGTACACCTGATGAGTTTTCAGTATATTTAGAAATAGCTTCTTCCATAAATGTAAATACCTCTACCTCACCTGGCTCCATTACTGTAAACTTAACCTTATACAATAGGCAACCACTTGCTTGGTTAAATGC
>JAXJTR010000141.1:0-23808 GCA_036309465.1 Acutalibacteraceae bacterium | reverse complement strand
TTAGAAGATAGAACAAACTCCAAAAGCCTTATGAAATTTAGAAACATATCGGATTTCAAAAAATGATATCATAGCTTTTATGTGATTTTGTAAGCAATAAGAAAAGTTATAACAAAGGAGAAAAACTATGGATAACCAAGTTGTCAGCGGTAAAAAAACTGTTGACCCTAAATCTAGTAATTTTTTTTACATACTCGTTATTGGGGTATGTATATTGTTTGCTATTATATCTATATGCAGCACAGTTTCTCACAAATTAAAATGCAATCAGTTGCTTGAATATGGAAAATATGCTCAAGGTGAAGTAACATCTGTAAGCCGTGTCCATGAAGATGAACCCTATACGGTAAGAGGGTATTTTACTGTTGGTGAAAGTGTATATAATTTTAGTTTTTCATCGGGTTTACATATTAGTAATGGCAGTGTTTACAAAATCATCTATGATAAAGATAACCCCTCAATTTATATTGTGGAAGGTATCGACACAGATTTTACAGCACGGTATATAGGTTTGTTTGTATCTTTTGTTATGGAGGGCGGTATAATTGTTTATGTTGTAGTCTGTATTGGAAAAAAGAGAAAAAATAATGATATAGAATTTAACAACAGCAATGAAGCAACAGAAAGACGCAGAAAATATTTTGAAGCAACAAATGATGTTTGGCACAGAGACTTTAGAAGATAGAACAAACTCCAAAAGCCTTATGAAATTTAGAAACATATCGGATTTCAAAAAAATGATATCATAGCTTTTATGTGATTTTGTAAGCAATAAGAAAAGTTATAACAAAGGAGAAAAACTATGGATAACCAAGTTTACAGTGAAGGAACACCTCTTAATCCTAAATATAAAAAGTATTTCTATATGTTATTTATTGGCTTTTGTGTTCTGTTTACTGTTATTGTTTTGGCTGTTACAATACCAAACCAACAAAAATACAATTTTTTGGTTGAATGTGGAAAGTCAACTCAAGGTGAGGTAACATCTGTAAGTCGTAGCGATTCAGAAGACCCGTATAAAGTAAAGGGGCATTATACTGTTGGTGAAAATGTATATAAATTTAGTTGTTCATCTGATTCATATATTAGTATCGGTAGTTTTTGCACAATACTCTACGAGGTAGAAAACCCCTCAAATTATATGGTTGATGGTATCGAAACAGATTTTACTTTGGGATATTTATCTGCAGTATTAGGACTTGTAATGGGTTCTATTATGTTGTTTTTGTGGTCGCTGGAATGGAGAAATAATACAAATGTAAATGAGCTAGAAGTTTATAACCGCAATTCATCGGCAGAAAAACGCAGAAAATATATTGAAGAAACAGGTGATGTCTGGAATATTGACCTTACAAACGAGGAAAGAAACGAAAAGCTTTATAGAAGCAGACAGACAACATCGAATTATAATGCAAACAGTCGTTTTGTAAGAGGAAATGTAGGAACTACAGCTTTCTATGGGAAAGATAATGATTCTTCAAATTTATAGCACTATTAACAGTGCAGTATATTTGTCCCTGAAGAGGGACTAAAAAAACTACTACTTTATTATGCAAGGAGATATTGTAATGGCATTAAGAAATATTGTAAAAGAGGGCGACAGTGTACTTAATAAAAAGTGTCACTTAGTTACAAAGTTTGACGACAGACTTGCTATGCTTATAGATGATATGAAAGAAACTCTTGAACAAGCTAACGGTGTTGGTTTGGCAGCACCACAGGTTGGTATTTTGCGTAGAGTTGTTGTAATAAATATGCCTGAATTGGATATTGATTTAGAACTTGTTAACCCTGAAATTATTGAAGAAAGCGGTCATCAAGAGGAAACAGAGGGCTGTCTATCTTGTCCGAATGAATGGGGCGTTACAAGCCGACCAATGTTTGTAACAGTTAAGGCATACGATAGAAACGGTAAAGAATTTACTGTTAAGGGCGAGGGATTACTTGCTCGTTGCTTCTGCCACGAATTAGACCATCTTGACGGTATATTATTTAAAGAACGTACTATAAAAATGTTAGCTCCCGAGGATATGGAGTAATTTAACCCCTAAGGAGAATTAAAATGAATGTTGTATATATGGGCACACCTGAATTTGCAGTGCCACCATTACAAGCTATAATAAATGCAAACCACACAGTTACAGGTGTATTTACTCAACCTGACAAACCAAAGGGCAGAGGCTATGTGCTTACACCTCCACCTGTAAAGGAATGTGCATTAGAAAATAATATCCCTGTATTTCAGCCAAAGTCTATGAAAGATGGTGAAGCACTGGAGATACTAAAAAAATTAAATCCAGATGTAATTGTAGTAGTTGCATTTGGAAAAATATTGCCAAAAGAAATTTTGGACTTGCCTAAATATGGTTGTATAAATGTGCATGCTTCATTATTGCCAAAGTATAGAGGAGCAGGCCCTATTCAGTGGTGTGTATTAGATGGCGAAGAAGAAACAGGTGTAACAACTATGCTTATGGCAGAGGGTCTTGATACAGGTGATATGCTGTTAAAGTCATCAACAAAAATCGGAGAAAACGAAACAGCTGGCGAACTTCACGACAGACTTTCAACAATGGGTGCAGACCTTATAGTTGAAACCCTTTCAAAACTACCAAATAACGAAATAACCCCTGAAAAGCAAGACGATAACTTATCAAACTATGCACCAATGCTTACAAAGGAGCTTTGTAAAATTGATTGGTCAAAGTCAGCACCGCAAATTCATAATCAGGTGCGTGGCTTAAACCCTTGGCCTGTGGCGGTAGCAACAGTAAATGGTAAGCGTGTAAAAATTTATTCAACACAGCTTAGTGATAAAAATGATACAGCAGGTAAGATTATCTGCTTAAATCCTCTTACAGTTGCCTGTGGCGAGGGCTCTGTTATTATTACAGAATTACAGCCAGAGGGCAAAAAGAGAATGAACTCACAAGACTATGTAAGAGGATACAGAGTTACAACAGATACTATTTTTGAATAATTTTAAGTAAGGAACAAATTTATGGCTAATCCCAGAAAAACAGCATTAAATATACTTTTAAAAATAGAGCAAGAGGGTGCTTACTCTAATATATTGCTTAACAATCAGCTTAAAGAGGAAAATCTAACAGGTGTAGATGCTTCTTTTTGTTCTGCACTGGTTTACGGTGTGTTAGAAAGAAAGCTACTGCTTGATTATATTATCAGGCAGTTTACAACAATGCGACTAAAAAAAATAGAAAAACCTGTGCTTAACATTTTGCGTTTAGGTGTTTTTCAAATATTATTTATGGATAAGGTACCCGAAAGTGCCGCAGTAAACGAAAGTGTAAAGCTTGCCAAAGGTATGAAGCTTAGTAAAGCAAGTGGCTTTATAAATGGTGTACTTCGTGGCTTTTTGCGTAACGAATGTAAGTACAAGCTACCTGATAAAAATTCTGATGTAGCTATGTATTATTCTGTGGTCTATTCAACACCTAAAGATATTGTAAATCTATGGTTAAAGGCTTATGGCGAAGAAAATACAGTAAAAATTCTCGAAAACACAACAGGCAGACCACCTGTTACAGTAAGAGTTAATACTTTGCGTACTACTGCTGATAAGCTTGCCGAAAGATTTGAGAAAAACGGTATTAAAACAGAGAAAACACCTGTAGAAAATGCCCTATTTTTAAAAAGTACAGGTGCAATAGAAAACACCACAGAATACAGAGAAGGACTATTCCACGTGCAAGATTTAGCATCTCAGCTTTGTTGCAAGGTGCTAAACCCACAACCAAATATGACAGTTTACGATTTTTGTTCTGCTCCAGGGGGAAAAGCCTTTACAATAGCACAGCTAATGGAAAATAAGGGTAATATAAAAGCATTTGATATGTACGAGCATAAGGTTAAGCTTATTAATAACGGAGCTTACAGACTAGGTGTAAAAAATATACAAGCAAGTGTAAGAAATGCCCTTGAAGATACCTCTTTACCACAAGCAGACAGAGTATTATGCGATGTTCCTTGCTCAGGATTAGGTATAATCAGACGAAAGCCAGAGATTAAATATAAAGAAGATTTAGGTCTTAATACACTACCACAGCTACAATATGATATACTTTGTAACTGTGCCAAGTATGTAAAACAGAGTGGTTTACTTGTGTATTCTACCTGTACACTTAATCCTGAAGAAAATGAAAATAATGTAAAACGCTTTCTAAATGAACATTCCTGCTTTCAACCCTTGAAGATTGTAATAAAAGATGATATAATGAACTGTATAGCTACTATGGACAATGCCGTAACTATGTTGCCAACAGAAAATGGTACAGACGGATTTTTTATAAGTTTGTTCAAAAGAGTATAAAAAAGGGTTAATTAAAGGGAGGTAGCCATTGTGTCACAGCTAAGGGATATAAAATCTTTAACCTTAGATGAGCTTAAAGAAGAACTAAAACAACTAGGCTTACCAAACTTTAGGGCAGAGCAGATTTTTAAATGGTTACACGAAAAATCAGTTGAAAATTTTGACGAAATGCTTAATATCCCCAAAGCGGTACGAGGTGAATTGGCTGATAAATTTTTTATAGCTAATGCAACTATAGAAAGAAAGCAAATATCACAGCTTGACGGTACTATAAAGTATCTTTTTAAACTGTATGATAATGAGTTTATCGAGTCAGTTTTAATGAGCTACCACCACGGATATACAATTTGTATTTCTACACAGGTAGGTTGTAAAATGGGTTGCACATTTTGTGCAACAGGAAAAAGCGGTTTTTCAAGAAATCTTTTACCGTCAGAAATGCTTGCCCAAATTCAAACAGCACAAAAAGACAATAACATTAGAATTTCAAATATTGTCCTTATGGGTATGGGTGAGCCTTTAGATAACTTTGACAATGTTATGAAGTTTTTGTCATTGGTTTCGTCAGATAAAGGCGTAAATATAGGTATGCGACATATTTCTTTGTCTACCTGTGGTGTGGTGCCAAGAATTTACGATTTAGCAAGCAAAAAGCTACAAATCACATTGTCAGTGTCGTTGCACGCACCAACTGATGAAATAAGAAGTCGTACAATGCCTATAAATAGAAAATATCCAGTAGAACAGCTTATTAAAGCTTGCAGAGATTACGCAAAATCTACTAACAGACGCATAACCTTTGAATATGCAATGATAGACGGTGTAAACGACAGCGATATCTGTGCACGACAGCTTGCGTCACTGGTTAAAGGTATGCTGTGCCATATAAATTTAATTCCTGTAAATAGCGTAACAGGAACAGGCTATCAAAAAAGTAAACAGAAGCGATTAATAGATTTTTGTAATATACTTGAAAGTAACGGTGTTACTGCAACGGTAAGACGAACTTTAGGCTCTGATATAGATGCCTCTTGCGGACAGCTAAAACGCAAGCATAGTGAAACTAACAGCTAAAAGTAACTAAAAAATATATAGAAAAGGAGGTATGTCGGATGGAAATTTACACTCTTACTGATATTGGCAGGGTACGCAAAAGTAATCAAGATGCAGTAGACGGTGGCATTATAAACGATAATGTTATGTGGGCTGTACTTTGTGACGGTATGGGCGGTGCCAATGGCGGTAATGTTGCCAGTGAAATAGCTGTGCAAACTGTAAAAGAAAATATAGGCTTTTTTGACCCCAAGGCAAGTGAATATAAATCCGAAACCTTCCTTACCGAGATAGTGGAAAAGGCAAATAGTACAATATATCATAAACAACGAAAAGACGAAAACCTTATGGGTATGGGAACTACTATGGAGCTGGTTATTGCTGTAAATGGTAGAGCTATGATTGCCCATGTAGGTGACAGTCGTACTTATTTAGTACAAAATAACCGTATTATACAAATAACTGTTGACCATTCTATGGTTCAAGAGTTGGTTAATCGTGGCGAAATAACAGCCGAACAAGCAAGGGTACACCCAAATAAAAATTATATTACAAGAGCAGTTGGTGTACATCCTTATATTGAATCAGACTATATCGAAATACCTTTTGGGCAAGATGATGTTATTATTCTTTGCTCAGACGGACTTTCTAATTATATATCAAATGAATGTATGCTTAACAGTGTTCAAAATTATTCAGGTGAAGAATTAGCACAAAGACTTGTTGATTTAGCTAATGAGTATGGCGGTGGGGATAATATCTCTATAGCTGTTTTGTATGCAAATAAAAATAGGGAGTGATATGTATGGATAAGTATGTAGGTAAAAAATTAGACGGAAGATATGAAATACAGGAGATTATCGGCATTGGCGGAATGGCTACCGTATACAAAGCAAATGATATTAAAGATAATAAAACTGTTGCTATTAAAATATTAAAAGACGAATTTTCTAAAAATAGCGAGTTTATCCGTCGTTTTAAAAACGAATCAAAAGCAATTGCAGTGCTATCACATCCTAATATAGTAAAGGTTTATGATGTTAGCTTTGGTGATGTTATGCAGTATATTGTTATGGAGTATATTGACGGTATAACATTAAAAGAGTATTTAGAACAGCAAAATCAGGCTATTGAATGGAAAATGGCTGTATATTTTACAAGCCAAATTCTAAAGGCTATGCAACACGCTCACGAAAAAGGTGTAATTCACAGAGATGTAAAGCCACAGAATATGATGTTGTTGCAAGACGGTACTATTAAAGTAACAGATTTTGGTATTGCAAGATTTTCTAATACAGAAACAAGAACAATGACAGATAAAGCTATTGGCTCTGTTCATTATATAGCACCTGAGCAGGCTAAGGGCGACCACACCGACGGAAAAAGCGATGTTTATTCTATTGGTGTTATGCTGTACGAGATGATTACAGGTCAGCTACCTTTTCAGGCAGACAGTGCTGTATCTGTTGCAATTATGCAATTACAATCTAATCCAAAGCCACCACGTGAGATTAACGCAGATATTCCACAGGGTTTAGAAGAAATAACATTAAAGGCTATGAGAAAAGAGCCTATGCAACGCTACAAAACAGCTGAGGAAATGCTAAAGGATTTGCAAAAAGTTAGCAAAAAGCCTGAAACTGTGTTTGGATATGAGTATCCACAGGAGGAAGAAGAGGCTGAGGAAAGCAAAGAAGATGATTATTCAAAATATGAAGATGCAGCCGAGAAAAAACATTCCCCTGCATTTAATATTATAATAGGTGCATTAGTATCATTGTTATTGTGTGTAATTTTGTTTGGCTCATTGGCATTGCTTCATTCTTGCGAAGCGTCAAATACAGCGTCTGTAGATGTTCCTGATTTTATCGGTAAAAATTATACAGATATTAAAGCAAACACAAATTATAACTTTACTTGGGATATAATTAATGTTTACGATTCAAGTAAGCCAGAGGGCGAAATTGTAAAGCAAGAGCCAGAGGCTGGTTCTAAAAAAGTAAAAGAGGGTGCGGTTATTACTCTAACTGTAAATAGCTCCGATACTCTTATAAGTGTTCCTTATGTAGCAGGTGAACCCGAGGAAACAGCTCTTGCAAAAATTAAAGCTAAAGGCTTAACTGCTGATATTGTATATATTGAAGATGATAGAACAGCTGAAGAAATTGTAAGAGATACATCACCAAAGGCTGGTAGTGAAATTACTATTAACGAAAAGGTTAAGGTATTTGTTAAGAAAACTGTTCAAGACACAACAGTTAAAGTGCCTGATATTTCAAATATGACAAGAGATCAAGCGTCAGAAGCAGTTGCAGGTGTTGGTTTGCGTTTTGACTACGAATACAACACAGAAATAGATAAAACAGCAGAATCTGTAATAGGTCAAAGTCCTATGAAAGATAGTATTGTAGAGATAGGCTCAACTGTTAAAGCATACGTTGCTAAGGGTATAGAAAAGTTTAAGCTACTAAAAATGACAACAATCTTACCAACAAACGCAACTATGGAGTGTGATGTAAGAGTAACTGTAGACGGTGTTCTAGATACAACAGTAAGCGGTACTATGGTGCCTGCTACACAGCAAACTATATCATTTGATGTAAGAGGTAAAGACACTTCTATTGTATATGTAGAGGTTGGCGGACAAATTTGGAGAAAGTACACCATTGATTATAATACTAAGAGAGTAATAATGGCTCCGGGTTCATATATTCTACCAACAATGCCTCAAATTCCAACACAGCCTGTTACACTTCCAAATATGCAGGATTCAACAGAACCTTCTTACCAAGAACCTACTGAAGAGGCTACTGAATATTACACAGATGAGATGCCTGAAATTACAGGTTAATTGAATTTATATAGTATATTTGTAGATAAACAAAAACAACAACGCTCCGCTAAAAACAGCGGAGCGTTGTTGTTTTATACTTTTATGCGTGCTGTGAAGCAATTTGTTCAGTAGCTTCTAAATTAGTGTTATTTTTATTATCTGTTTTGTTTTTATCTGCGAAAACAATTTTTAGTATTACCGGTGCAATAATAGTTGTTGTAACAACCACAATTACAATAGGTGCAAACAAAGCTTCGTTCATTAAGCCAAAATCTAACCCCTTATTAGCAACAATCAAAGCAACCTCACCACGAGAAATCATACCTGCACCAATCTGCAAACATTCTTTAGTATCAAATCCGCAAATTTTGGCACCAACACCGCAACCAACCATTTTACTTAAAATAGCAATAATAGCTAGTATTACAGCGAATATTATTATTGTGGCTGACATTGATGGTAACTCAACCTTTAAGCCGATACTTGCGAAAAATATAGGTGATAACAGCATATATGAAAGTGTGTTAAATCTTGTTTCTAAATATTCGTGTTTACTGGTGTTAGACATAATTAAGCCTGCTATATAAGCACCTGTAATATCTGCCACACCAAAAACTTCAGACAACCAAGACATTATCAAACAGAATGTAAAAGCAAGTATTACAAATCTTCTGTAATCTTGTTTGTATCTATCCATATATATAGAAAAGGCTTTATAACATAAATAGCCAACTCCAACTGAAAAAACGAAAAATCCCACGATTCTTGCTAATACCAATAAAATGTTAATATCGCTACTTGTAAAGCTTGAAATAATTGTAAGTGCTATAATACCTAAAATATCATCTATAATGGCGGCACCTAAAATAGCATTACCTGCACGGCAATTTAGCTTTCCCATTTCCTTTAATGTTTCTACTGTAATACTAACCGATGTTGCTGTTAATATTACGCCTATAAACATTGCTTTAAGGAATGTTAAGGTTGATGTGTCACCTTTTGTAGGCTCAATAAGGAAGAAGGTAGCCAAAAAACCGCCCATTAACGGGATAATTACACCCAATATAGCTATAATTAACGATGCCTTACCAGTCTTTTTAAATTCCCTTATATCTGTTTCCAATCCGGCAGAGAACATAAGTACAATTACACCAATTTCAGATACCATTGTAAGAAAACTGTCTTCTTTAAGTACACCTAAAAATGCAGGACCTAACAGCAAGCCGGCGACTAAAGCACCAACCACCTGTGGCATATGGAACTTTTTAAAAATTAAGCCAAAAATCTTAGTAGAAATAAGAATAATAGCTATGTTTACCAAGAAGAAATAATCCATACTTTCTTCTACAAGAAAAAAATTGTTAATTACTTCACTCATTGAAACCCCTCTTTCTCAATTTGTTTTTTATTTCGACAAAATTTACAATCTATTAATAATTTGTCGTTATGTAAGCTATTATATTACTTTTTTTGTCTATATTCAAGGAAATATAAAAAGAAAACAGGGTTTATTTTTTACGAAATTTAGTACAAATTAACAATAAAATTATTGTTGAAAATGCCTATAAATTTTATTTAGAAAAATATTGTAATAATTTGTTAATAAATTTCTGTTTTAGGTATGACACTTTGTCATTTGCTGTTTGACATTGTAATTGTGTATGTGTATAATTGTAGAAGTTATGACAAAGTGTCATTTTGGGAAATTTAGGGGGTGATAAGTTGGTAAAACAAACCTTTTATAATTTATCTCCAGATAAAAAACAACGCATTATAGACGCAATTATTAAAGAGGTTGATGGAAAAAGCTTTGAGGATATTTCTATCAATCAAATTGTAAAGAATGCAGAAATATCAAGGGGAAGTTTTTATCAGTATTTCGACGATAAGCAGGATATTTTTTATGTGCTTATGCACGGATTTACCGATAACCTTAACCAAGTTTGCGAAAAATCTCTTGAGAAAAATAATGGAGATTTGTTATCTGCCGGTATGGATATTTTTGACTTTATTTTGGAAATTTCTAAGGAGAAAAATTATTTTGTTGTATTCAAAACGGTTTTTTCCTGTGTAGGAGTTAACAATGCTTTTATTCCCTCTGGTGTTAAAAAATGTAAAGATTTAACCCTACTAAATGTAATAACAGAAAAAGTTAACTATAGCTTACTTAACGGAGAGGAAGATGCCGACATAGAAAATATGGTTACCATTATATGCTCTGTAATAATTAGGTCATGTTTTGATATTTTTGTATTAGATATGGCAGAACAAGTGGTTAAAGAACATTTGCATAAAATGTTTTTATTAATGAAAAATGGCTTTTATAGGAGGTAAAAATGTTATCTAAATTTAGTGTAAAAAAACCTATGACAGTACTGGTAGCAGTGGTGCTTGTTTTGGTATTAGGTGTAGTGTCCTTTACCAGTATGACTCCTAACTTGTTACCAAATATGGATTTTCCGTATATGATTGTTGTTACAACATATCCTGGTGCAAGTCCTGAAATAGTAGAAACAACAGTATCAAAGCCTCTTGAGCAGTCTTTATCTGTTTTAGACGGTATAAACAATGTTACTTCAACATCAGCAGATAATTATTCTATGGTAATGCTAGAATTTCAAGACGGTACAAATATGGACAGTGCTGTTGTTGATGTAAGTGGTAAAATAGAGGCCCTAGAGGGCAACTGGGACGACACCGTTGGTACACCGGTGATTATGGAAATTAACCCTGATATGTTACCTGCGGCAGTTGTTGCCATTGGTATGGAGGGTATGGAAACAACAGAGCTTTCTGAATATGTAGATGAACACTTATTAAACAGATTAGAGGGTGTTGATGGTGTAGCTTCCATTACTACTGTAGGTAGTGTTAAAGAAAGCATAAACGTTGTTATTGATGAGAAAAAGCTAGAGGCTGTTAACAAAAAAGTTCAGGATGCTATAAACGGCAAGTTTGACGAGGGTAGAGAAGAACTAGAGGACGGTCTTGCAGAGCTAAACGACGGTCTTGAGCAAACTAAAAAGGGTGCAAAGCAGATAAAAGACGGTAAAGCAGAGCTTGAAAAACAACGTAAGCTTGCTAATCAACAGCTACTTGATGCAGAAGCACAGATGAACCAAAAACAATCAGAGCTTGCCAATGGTAAAATTCAAATTCTAACAACTCTATCATCTCTTAATACTCAAAGAACATCTTTGCAGACTAGTTATGAACAGATTGTAAAAGTACAGAAAATTTTGCTAGAGCTTAAGTTAAGCAAACAAGAAATAACATCTTATATAGCACAGCTACAGGCGTTTAAGTCTACAGTTGATAATCTTAATGCAGTTATTACTACTTTCTCACCAGATACAGAGGAATACAAACAGGCTGTTGAACAACTTGCAGTTATAGACCAACAGCTTTCTGCAACTATGGGTATAACTTCAGCTGATTTACCTGCTAAAATAGAAGAATTAGAAAATACTGATGCAGAGTTGCAAAAATCTATTGACGAGATAGCTCAATCACTGGCTCAACAAGGTGCTTCGGTGGATACACTTGAAAGTGATATTGCCAAGCTAAAGGGTGGAATTGACCAAATTGATGCAACTATAAAACAGCTTAACACTACATACGACCAATTGTTAGCAGGTGAAGTTGCATTAAATGATGCAATGGTTGAGCTTGATAAGCAAAAATCACAGGCAGAATATGAAATGAATAAGGCTTATGTGGATTTAAGTGTAAACGAAAGCACATTAACAGCAACTCAGGCACAGCTTGAGTCTACAAAAACAGAGCTTGAGGCTACTAAAGATACAATCGACGACCAGCAGGAAACAGCTCTTGATAAAGCTGATATGGAAAGCATAATTAATCTTGATATGGTTTCAGGTATTTTAACAGCCCAAAACTTTTCAATGCCTGCCGGTTATTTAACAGAGGGTAAAAGTAAATATCTTGTAAGAGTTGGCGATAAGCTTGCAGATGTAAAAGAAATGGAAAGCTTACTGCTATTCGATTTAGATATGGATAATGTTGACCCAATATATCTAAAAGATGTAGCTAATGTTTTTAAATCTAATAATGCAGATGAAGTTTATGCAAAGCTAAACGGAAATGACGGTATTATGCTTTCATTTACAAAGTCATCAGAAACAGCTGTGGCAACTGTTTGTGATAACATACAAAAAGAGCTTGACAGCATAAAGGCTTCAACAGAAAACTTTTCATATACAGTTATGATGAGCCAAGGTGACTATATAGATTTAGTTGTAAATAGTGTACTACAAAATCTAATTGTTGGTGCTGTATTTGCTATTATAGTTCTTCTTCTATTCTTAAAGGATATCAAACCTACCTTTATAGTAGCGTGCTCAATTCCAATATCAGTTATCTTTGCAATTGTACTTATGTATTTCAGCGGTGTAACCCTAAACCTTATTTCATTGTCAGGTTTGGCTGTTGGTATAGGTATGTTGGTTGATAACTCGGTAGTTGTTATTGAAAATATTTACAGATTAAGAAGCTTAGGTATGTCAGCTACAAAGGCAGCTATGAATGGTGCAAGACAGGTGGCAGGTGCTATTACTGCATCTACACTTACCACTGTTTGTGTATTTTTACCTATCGTATTTACTCAAGGTATAACAAAGCAAATATTCGCAGATTTAGCCTTAACTATTACATACTCACTAATGGCAAGCTTAATTGTTGCTTTAACACTTGTACCAGCAATGGGTAAAAGTATGTTTAAAAATAATAAAGAACACAGCCATAAAATTATGGATGTATTCTTAAAAGTATATGATAAAGCTATTCGTTTTTCATTAGGTCACAGAGTTTTGGTATTAATATTGTCTGTTGTGCTTTTAATTACAAGTATAGTGCTTGCTTTGTCAAAAGGCTTTAGCTTTATGCCTGAGTCAAGCGGTGCAGAAGTACAAATTACAGTTACTATGCCAAAGGGCAGTGAAATGGCAGATACAGTAAAAACATCAGACGGTATTTTAGAAATTGTAAATGCTAAAAATCAATACGAAACCATTGGTGCTATGGTTGGTGATTCTACAGCTGTAGCCGGTATGGGCGGTGGTGATAGTACCTCTGCTACTATCTATTTAGTGCTTAAAGATGAATACGCTAAGCAAAGTGTAACAATAGCAAGCGATTTACAAAAAGAACTTACAGAAAAATTTGATGCAGAAATATCTGTTGCAAGTGGTGCAATGGGTTCAATGACAATGCTAATGGGTAGCGGTGTTGCTGTAACAGTTTATTGTGATGACTTAGATGTTCTACAAAAAACTGCTAATGAGTTAGCTGATATAGTAGGTGCCGTTGAGGGTGTGGAAAATGCTGACAATGGTATTGCAGATACAACAGAAGAAATAAGAATTACTGTTGATAAAAATAAAGCAATGGAACATTCCC
This sequence comes from Acutalibacteraceae bacterium, assembly GCA_036309465.1. Taxonomy (GTDB): domain Bacteria; phylum Bacillota; class Clostridia; order Oscillospirales; family Acutalibacteraceae; genus CAG-964. The sequence goes on along the minus strand of JAXJTR010000141.1, from coordinate 10,174 downwards.
TAACTGTTGCACAGGTATTACAGCAGGTATCAAGCATTGTTAAAACAGAAGGCACAGCTACAACTCTTTCTTCATCAGGTGGAGCTTCTGTTGATGTTGTAGTTGTTGACCAAAAGAAAGAAAATCTTAAGGTTGATGAATTGTTAGACCAAACACTAACATATACAACTATGGACGGTGAAGAAAAAACTGTAACTATTGGTGAGATTGCAACTATTGAAAAAGCAGAAGCAATGAATTCTATCTCCAGAGAAAATCAGAAAAGATATTTGTCAGTTACAGGAGAAATATCAGACCAATATACAGTTACAGACGTTTCTAACAGAGTAAAGACAGCTGTTGAAAAATATCAGTTACCAGAGGGTGTAACTGTTGATTTTTCAGGTGAAAACGAAAGCACAATGGAATCTGTAATAGAAATGCTAAAAATGTTGTTATTAGGTGTTGTGTTTATTTATTTAATAATGGTAGCACAGTTCCAAAGTCTAAAATCACCATTTATTGTAATGTTTACAATTCCTCTTGCGTTTACAGGTGGATTCCTAGGCTTGTTTATAACAGGCTTTGACGTAAGCGTTGTTGCTTTAATTGGTTTTGTAATGCTTTGTGGTGTTGTAGTTAATAACGGTATTGTTTTGGTTGACTATATTAATCAGCTTAGAATTTCAGGTATAGAAAAGAAAGAAGCTCTTGTAGAAGCTGGTAGAACAAGAATGAGACCAATTCTTATGACAGCTATAACAACCATAATAGGCTTATTATCTATGGCGTTAGGCATAGGCGATGGTGCAGAAATGATGCAACCTGTTGCAATAGTTTGTATCGGCGGTTTGCTATATGCAACTATTATGACATTGTTTATTGTTCCTGTTATGTATGACTTGTTCAATAAAAAGCCAATGCGTGTTGTAAGTGACGAAGACCTAGAAGTAGTTGACGATTAATTTTAATTAATCATATTAAAAAAAATCTGCACGACGCTTGTTGTGCAGATTTTTCATTATATTTCGTAATGGTAACTTGTTATAATTATTTATATTATATTATAGTTCTATTGCATAAATCGACAAAATATATTTTGTTATCTTGACAATATTCAAGTGCAATGTTAACATATATCTAAGACTGTTATTGTGCATAATATAATATAAACAGCAAGGTACAAATTAAAAAAAGGATAGATTGTTGGAGGAAGGAAAATGACATTTCAGGAAGCTTTTAATGAAATCAGAGAAATTTTTATACACTCTGATGTTCACGATTATTGCGGACAGCTTGCTATGCAAATTACTATGACAGGGCAGGGCGGAGGAACTTTTTATGTAAAGTTTAAGGACGGAAATTTAGAGGTTTGCCCTTTTGATTATAAAGATTTTGATATTCTTTTCATAGCAGATACACAGGATTTTCTAAAAATAGCCCGAGGCGAAATGAATCCTGTAGCAGCTTATACTGTAGGCAAGCTTAGAATAGAGGGAGACCTTGGTAAAGCTTCTGAAATTCAAAGACTAGTAGGTCGTTCAATATAACTAATAATATAAAAAATAACAAAAAAGGGAGCTATAGCTTTTGCTACAGCTCCTTTTTTATATGTGCTTATAAAAAGCTCCCGCCCGACCGCTAAGTGCCTATTTATAACCTGCCTACGAAATAGCCAGGTGGGTGTCCTCCCAACAACTTTACTGCTCCCAACTTCCAAATATACTTATTTCAGAATATTCGGGAGGTCTGCAAACCATTGTTGGAGTAATCAAGACTCCCTAAAATAAAATTGTAGGGTTATATCAACACCAAACACGCATCAGGCAGGAAATTAGCATAATAACCAACAATAATATTATAAACCAAAATGGATTAAATATTACTTAAAATTACTCGCCAAAAATTTCCTCAAAGTGCTTTTCAAATGTTTCAGCAAGCTCGTCAAGTAAAGCCTCGTCCTCAACCTCAAGTAGAAGCTCCTCGCCGTCCTCTTCAACTATTTGGAAAATATAATATTCGCCATCGTCCTCAACCTGTTCCTGAGCATCATCATATACAGGTAGTAAAGCGTAATAAACTTTGTCGTCTTTCTCAATGCTGTCGATAATCTCAAAAGTATGTTCAACATTTTCGTCGTCAAGCAGTGTTATAAGATCTGCCTCATACTCTTCATTGTTCATTGGTTCATTACTCATTATTATCATTCCTTTCTTTAACTCTAATGTTATTTTAACCATTTATCAGTTTTAAGTCAAGTAGATTTTGTTAATTTTATTCTAACCACTGAAATTTTGTCAATTTTAATAAATTTATAAATTTTATTAATAATATTTAAAAAAACTATTGACTTTTACAAAATAGATGTTATAATATAATTGAAATTAAGAAAGAGGTACAGACCAATGAGATAATCAAATTATCCTAGCTAAATTTTACAAGAGAGGTACAGACCGATGAGATAGTTAGTTTTTAAATTGTCTATTCATAAAAAGAGGTACGGTCCAATGTAATATTTAAGCGTTTCTTAAGCAAATCTTTAGTGAAAGGGGCTTAGTCCTATGGGCGAACTGGAACCTAACTTTTTAGCTGGCTTTTACCGTAAGATAAAAGCCGTAATGTATAGCTAAAGTAAAGTATATCGTTAAACTGGTAAATGAGCAAAATTCATAGTTGTGCATAGATGTAATCTCCCTGAATTTTCGGTTTACAAATTACATAGTATATGAGAGGGATATATATACGGTTGCTGTACATATAGTAACAACTGAATATGATTGAATATGTAGGAAGAATAACCAAGCTTTTAAAGGTGTAGTCCAATGTAATACATAAATGTTCTTTACAATATTTTAAAACGAAAGGAGCTAGTCTTATGGGCGAACAGATACCAGAATTTTCAATCAGCTGTCGTCTAATGGTGACAGCTACAATCGTATAACTAGGGTAAAGTATATCAATAAAGGTGTAAAAAATATAAGTTTAGAGAATAATAACAGTAGTTTTAACATATACAGCCTGTTGATTATATTTATCTTTACTTTGATTTTAAATAATACATAGTATATGATGGGGATATATATACCCAGGTTATACGACAGGACTTACAACTGAATATTTTTTAGGTTAAGTAATTAATTTTACGTATGCCTGTTATGTGTATGAAAACTAAGGCTTCTTGACAAGCAGTGTCAAGGTACAACAAACGGTTGTACAAATAGTAAAGCATTAAGGAATAGACGTAATGTTGACCGATGGTTTGCGGTGGTATAAATTCGTAGCCAAATGCACATTTGTTTTTATACTGATTTAGAATATAATTTTTCCTAAATATATATAAGCCGATAGCATTTAAGCTGTCGGCTATTTTGTTTTGCTAGTTATTTTCGTATATAGTATAAAATTGCACAGAATTTTAGATATTTAATGCTAAAATTTTACTTGAAAAGCGTGTGTGCTGGTGGTAAAATTACTAAGGTATGTTTTGTATACTTTTACTAATTAAACGAAATATATATTTTAAATGCTTTTGAAATTTTATTTCTTTTCTGAATATTATTTTAATTAGAGCATAATAAGTATGTATATTATTTTGTGTAATTAGTATAAAACTTAAGATAGGGAGGCGTTAGTATGGAAGATATGCTTTCGATGATTGTTAATATGGACGAAAAAGTTCGTAACGAAACAAAACAGGCAGAGCAAAGAAAAGCTGACTCTTTTAAAAAGATTACAGAAAAAAGAGACGATATCTATAATAGCTATATTAACCGAGCTCGAGAAAGAATTAAAAAGAATCAGGCAATAGAACAAGCTGCTGCTGATAAAAAATGGCAACAAATCAAAGAGAACCAAGAAAAATCCTTAAAAATGATTAACGATGAATACAAAAAGAATGGTCAGCAGTGGGTAGACGCTATTGTTAATAATGTAATTAATAAATAATGTTCATTAATACTACGAAAGGAAGTGACGGCATTGGCGTTAACATTTGCATCGAATGCCATCTTTTCCAAGGCACGTGCTATGTATGGTAAGCGTCTTAAAGAAAGTGACTATGTAAAATTGCTTTCTTGCGACACTGTGCCGGAAATTCTTACCTGCTTAAAGGGTACTGAAAAATACGCACCTTTATTAAGTAAGGTCAATGATAAAAATATACACCGTGCCCAGCTTGAGGATATTTTGCGTAAACAATTGTTTCAAGAGTATGAGGCACTGTGTCGATACGAAAAAACTGTTGGTGAAGATTTCGCAAAATATACAATTATGAAAACAGAAATAGTTCAGATAATGAACTTTCTCACTCTATTAAATGGTGGCTATCAGCGTCAGTTTAGTAATGCAATGCCTAAGTATTTTAACAGAGTATCATCAATTAACTTTTCAGGTATGGCAAATGCTGATACCTATGATGAGTTTTTATCGGTGTTGGGTAAATCAGTGTATAGTAAAATACTTTTACCTTTTAAGCCTGAAAAGGGTGAGAAAATTAATTTGTCTAATGTCGAAAATGCTCTTTATACACATTTGTTTAAGACGGTTTACACAATTATTAAAAAAACAAGTGGAGAAGAGCGTAGCGATTTAAAAAAGCTTTTTGATATTGATATTGATATGCGAAATTTCACAAGAATTTTGCGATTAAAAGAGTATTATCAAATGGAGCCCGAAGAAATAAAAAAACAGCTATTGCCATTTGGCTCTTTTAAGAAAAATCAAATAAAGACTTTATGTGAAGCCTATAATAAGAAAGAATTATTTACAATAATTAGTCAAACTTCAGCGGGCAGAATTATTTCTAAGCTGGATTATGAAAATGTTTGTGAAATTCCAAGAAAAGCTTTATATAAAGAAAGCTATAAAAGAATGTATTTTTCTGTTAATCCGTCGGTTGTTTTGGTGGCATATCACGCTTTGGCAGAAACTGAAATCGAAAATATTATTCATATTATCGAGGGTGTTCGTTATAAGGTTAGTACCGATAAAATAAAGAATACTCTTATATATAACTAAAAAGATATAAATAAAAAGGGGGGGCAAAGATATGTCCGTTTCTCCTATGAAGGTTGTAAGTATAGTTGGACTGAAAGAGGATTTAAACAGCGTTATTCAGGTATTGGGTGAATCTCAATCATTCCAGCCAGAGCCTGTTACCAGCTTTTATTCAAATACAGAAATGTTCACAAGCTTTATAGAGCAAAACAACTATCCTGATTTGTTAACAGAGTTTGAAAATGCTTTTGCAACTGCACAAATTGAGCCTAAAATTGTAGATGTATCGAATTTTAATGTAACAGAGGAACAACTTGCTGATTATGTTAAAACTTACACACAAAAACTCAATAACCTTTCAACAAAGGTTATTGAGTCAAAACAGCAAATTGAGCAATGCCAAAAGAATATAGAGCAAAGCAAGCATTTCTTAGGTGTAAAGTTGGATATGGGCAGAGTAAGAGCCTGTGAATATATAAAGCCTAGATTTGGTAGAATACCGGTTGAAAATTTAAAAAGGCTTGAAACTGATTATAAAGACAATCCACACATAATGTTTTTCTCAACAACTACCGAAAATGATTATTGTTGGGGTGTATATATGGCTCCTGTTGATATGCTTGAAGAGGTAGACCGCATTTTTTCAAGTCTGTTTTTTGAAAAATATGATACTTCAGATATTAACGATACACCTGAGGAATATATAAAACAGCAAACAGAAAAAATGGAAAAACTGGAAAAACTGCTAAAAGAAGTTGAGAAAGATTTAAAAGAGTTTGCTTCTAATAGCTTTAACGAAGCTATGCAGTATTACACAAGGCTAACACAAAAGGCTATTTTCCAAAATATAAAAAGCTATGTAATGCTTTATAACGGCAACATAGGTAGCTTTATAATTTGCGGTTGGATACCATATGATACAATTAAAGAAATTGAAAATAAGCTTAAATCAATTAAAAGCGTAGAGTGGACAATAGATGATGCTAAAAATCATATGGATAAGTCACCACCTGTTAAGCTTAAATATAATTGGTTTTCAAAGCCTTATAAATTCTATGTGGATATGTACGGTGTTCCAAAATATAACGAAATAGACCCAACAACTTTTGTTGCAATAACCTATACAATTTTGTTTGGTGCTATGTTTGGCGATTTTGGTCACGGAATTGTACTTGCTATTGCAGGTGCCCTGATGTTTAAACTAAAGGGACTAAAGGTTGGTAAGGTGCTTGTGCCTTGCGGAGTAAGCTCGTCAATATTCGGTATATTGTTTGGTTCGTTCTTTGGATTTGAAGAAACCTTTAACCCTATGTACAAAGCCTTATTCGGATTGGAAGAAAAACCTATAGAAGTAATGGGCCACAGTATTCTTCACATAATCCTTGCATCGGTTGCAATTGGTATATTATTGGTTATACTTGCTATGTGCTTAAATATTTTTTCATCATTTAAGCAAGGTAATTTGGCTAGTGCAATATTTGGGTCTAATGGTTTTGCCGGCTTGATTTTATATTCAACAGTATGTGCAGGTATAGTATTATTGTTTATGTTTGGTATTAATATTTTCAATCTGTTAACTATACCTTTGCTTATTGTACTTCCACTTGTTTCAATATTCCTTGCTGAGCCTTTAGGTCATTTGGCAGAGGGCAAGAAAAACTGGCAACCGGAAAAGTGGGGCGAATATATCTCTCAAAGTATATTTGAAATGATTGAAGTAGTGCTTTCATATCTATCAAATACAATGTCATTCCTTAGAGTTGGTGCCTTTACAATGGTACACGCAGGTATGATGATTGTTGTATTTACACTTATCGACCTTGTAGGTGGAGTTTCTAGTGTTGGCGGTATACTTGTATTGGTTTTAGGTAACCTGTTTGTTATAGCTCTTGAGGGATTATTGGTTTCTATTCAAACTTTGCGTTTGGAATTTTATGAAATGTTCAGCCGTTTCTATAGCGGTGCAGGAAGACCTTTTGAGCCTGTTGTATTAGAAAGAGTAAATTCAAAGTAAGAAAAAGCGTTTAAAAAACAGCTTTACAATTATATTTTAGGAGGATAATTTATTATGGAACTATTACTATTGTTATTACCAATCATTGTTATTATAGCTACAGCTTTAGTGGCTAAAAAAGCAGTTAGCCGTGGTGCTCAAAGAAAGAAGTCTGTATTATTGCAGATTTTATCATTCGCAGCTGTACTTGTTTGTTGTGCAGCATTTCCTATGATTGCAGGTGCAGCTGACGCAGAAGCAGCTACAGCAACTGCATCAAACGGTCTAGGTCTATTAGCTTGTGCTATTTCAACAGGCGTAGCTTGTATCGGTGCTGGTATTGCCGTAGCAGGTGCAGCTCCTGCAGCTATTGGTGCTACATCAGAAGACCCAAAAGCTTTTGGTAGAGCTTTGATTTTCGTTGTACTTGGTGAAGGTGTAGCTATCTATGGTCTGCTAATTTCTATTCTTATTTATACAAAGTGCTAATAACACCAAGAGAAAATAAGTAATATAAAATGGTGGATAAATTAAAATCCCCTTAATTATGAAAATGGTGAAGATATGCGTTTTTACTTAATTAGTGATAATGTGGATACCCAGCTTGGTATGCGACTTGCCGGAATAGAAGGCGTTGTTGTGCACGAAGAAAACGAGGTTCGTCAGTCACTTAAAAAGGCAATGGATACAGAGGATATTGCAGTTGTTCTAATGACAGAACGCTTGGTATCTCTCTGTCCTGAGTTGATTTACGATTTAAAATTACATCGTTCCCGACCACTTATTGTAGAGATTCCTGACAGACACGGAAACGGAAGAACAAAAGACTCTATAACTAAGTATGTTCAGGACGCTATTGGAATAAAATTATAATATTATTGGGAGAGGAGTTACCTGCTATGGCTAACGACAAACCTGCAAATACAGCATTAAGCGAAAACGAAAGTAAGTTTTTGTCTGCTATGGAAAAATATGCTCAGCAACAGAAAGAGTCATTGATTTCTGAAACTCAACTATTTGAAAAGGATATGTTGGAAAAAGCTGAGGAAGAGGGTATGCGTGATGCTTACACTCTTATTCATAGAGAGCAAGATGCTATGCGAACAAAAATATCTGCCGATATGACTAAAAAAGAGGCAGAAGGAAATTTAACAATTTTCAAAAGAAGACAAGAAATTACTAACGAAATTTTCGCAAAAGCTGCTGCAAAATTACAGGATTATGTTAAAACATCAGAATACGAAAGTAAATTGATGGCAGACGCAAAGGAATGTTCAGAATTTCTTGGAGAAACTCAAATAGAGCTTTGTATATGCAAAAGAGATATGGCAATTGCAGAAAATCTTGTAAAAGTTTTTAAAGGTAGCTGTACAGCTAAAGAGGTAGCCGATATAAATATTGGCGGTTTTAGAGCATACTGCCCTGAAAAGAAAATTTCTATTGATAAAACTCTTGATACAAAGCTAGAGCTTCAAAGAGAATGGTTCTATGCTAATTCTACACTACAAATTAAGTAATATAAAAGTTGTATAGTTTAGCTATAAAATAAGTGGCTAAAAACACAATTTTAAGACTCCATTGAAAGGAAATGGTTTTAATGGAAAATCATAATGTTGTTTACGGTATTAACGGTCCTGTTGTAACCGTACTAAAAACAAAAGCTTTTTCTATGATGGAAATGGTCTATGTAGGCAAAGAAAGACTTATCGGTGAGGTTATTACCGTTACCGAGGAAATAACAACTATACAGGTTTATGAAGAAACATCTGGCTTAAAGCCAGGTGACCCTGTTGTAGGCACAGGTGCCCCTATGAATGTTACATTAGGCCCTGGTATTATTACAAATATATTCGACGGTATCGAGCGTCCATTAGGTACTATTTCAGAGCAAAGCGGTGCTTTTCTTTCAAGAGGTATATCTGTACCTGCTTTGGATATAGAAAAGCAGTGGGATGTTACTATTAAGGTAAAAAAAGGCGACAGACTCACAGCTGGTATGATTTATGCAACTCTACCTGAAACACCTGTTGTAGAGCACAGACTATTAGTGCCACCACAGGTAAATGGTACTGTTAAATCTGTAGCTAAAAATGGTTTATATAGATTAAACGATACTATTGTGGTATTACAGCTTGACAGCGGAGATGAATATAATCTTACACTTTGTCAAAGATGGCCTATCAGAACACCAAGACCAGTTAAAGAAAGACTTGCACCTACAGTACCTCTAATAACAGGACAGCGTGTAATTGATACATTGTTCCCTGTTTCTAAGGGTGGTACAGCTGCTGTACCTGGTGGTTTTGGTACTGGTAAAACTATGACACAGCACCAAATTGCAAAATGGTGCGATGCCGATATTATTGTATATGTTGGCTGTGGCGAGCGTGGTAACGAGATGAGTCAGGTTCTTGAAGAGTTCTCAGAGCTTATCGACCCTAAAAATAACCGCCCTATGACAGACCGTACAGTTCTTATAGCAAATACCTCTAATATGCCTGTTGCAGCCAGAGAGGCTTCTATTTATACAGGCGTTACATTGGCAGAATATTATAGAGATATGGGCTATGATGTAGCAATTATGGCAGACTCTACATCAAGATGGGCAGAGGCACTTCGTGAAATCTCTGGTAGACTTGAAGAAATGCCTGCCGAAGAGGGTTATCCTGCTTATCTTCCATCAAGACTTGCAGAATTTTACGAGCGTGCCGGCAGAGTTACACCACTATGTGATGGTCATGGCTCAGTTACAATAATCGGTGCTGTATCACCACAGGGTGGCGACTTCTCAGAGCCTGTTACACAGAACACAAAAAGATTTATTCGTTGCTTCTGGGCATTGGACAAGTCACTTGCTTATGCAAGACACTATCCTGCTATTAACTGGATTGGAAGCTACAGCGAATACTTTACAGACCTTGACCCTTGGTTTGTAGAAAATTATGGTGAAGAATTTATAAAGTGTCGTAACAGTATTAGCTCACTTCTACAAGAGGAAAGCTCACTAATGGAAATTGTAAAGCTTATTGGTGCAGATGTATTGCCAGACGACCAAAAGCTTGTTATAGAAATTGCAAAGGTAATAAGAGTAGGTTACCTACAGCAAAATGCTTTCCATTCCGATGATACATATGTTACCATCGAAAAGCAGCTGTTAATGATGAAAACTATTCTGCACCTTTACGAAAAAACAAAGCACCTTGTATC
>JAXJTR010000140.1:0-4912 GCA_036309465.1 Acutalibacteraceae bacterium | reverse complement strand
ATGAATAAAATAAATTATCAAAAAAAGCTTGATGAGCTAATTGAAGCTATAGAAAAAAACGGTAGCACCCCCTCATTGCTTTTGCACAGCTGTTGTGCACCTTGCAGTAGCTATGTAATTGAGTATTTATCTAATTATTTTAGTATAACCGTTTATTACTACAACCCTAATATTTTCCCTGACAAAGAGTATAGATATAGGGCAGAGGAGCAAAAAAGACTTATAGAGTCTATGCCTGTAAAAAATAAGGTTACTTTTTTAGAGGGAGATTACATTCCAACTCTATTTTTTGATACTGTTAAGGGCTTAGAAAATGAGCCTGAGGGTGGTGCAAGATGTGAAAAATGCTTTAATTTGCGTTTAGAAAGCACAGCACAGCAGGCAAAAAACAAAGGCTTTGATTATTTTGCAACTACATTAACAATTAGCCCATTAAAAAATGCACAGGTTATTAATAATATAGGTGTACAATTATCTGATAAGTACGGTGTAAAATACTTAGCAGGTGATTTTAAGAAAAAGAATGGATATAAAAGGTCTATTGTTTTATCAAAAGAGTATAATCTATACCGTCAAAATTATTGTGGCTGTGTATTTTCAAAAAGAGATGCAACTATTAATTCAGCCAATGATAATTAAAAAACTTACTGCACATACTATAAATACAAAACCCACACACCATAAATCTACTTGAAAAAGTAATTTATAGTGTGTGGGTTTATTGTTAATAATGTAATTACATATTATACATTAAATTATTACACATTAAATTTGTGCAACATCTTCGCCATTGGCTGCTTTTGGTGTGTCTTCTATAATTCTATCTACATAAGTAGCAAATACGTCACCCATAATTGTTTTACCGTCAACAGAGAAGTTATATTTATTTGCATCGCCCTTGTAGAATGTAAATGTATCAGCTGTTTTACCATTGCTATAAGTAATTTTTACTGTTAATGCTGGTGTACCGCTTACATTGCCACTCTTTATGCTGTTTACTGATGCAGACTCAAGATTTTGGAAGAAAATATCAAATTTGCCGGTGTCTAATGTTTTGTTGCCACTCTTTACAACTGTAGTAGTGGTTTCGTTACCCTCGCTGTCAGTATTTGTTTCTGTAGCAACATTAAATGTATATGGCTTGTTGTTTGCAGTTATCTCAATAGTAGCAATACTGCCAAGGTCAGACTTAATAATGTACTCAAACAGCATATCCTCGTATGATGTAGTTACCCAAGCAACTCTATTAGTAGCTATTGAGTAAATCATTTTGCTTTCAGGGTTATATACATTAACCATTGATGCCTCGCCGTCAGTTGGTTTTGAAGCATATAGATGAATTGTTGTATCATCAAATGTTGCGTTAATTTCAGCAAATGGGTTAGCTGTATCTATACCATATTTATTTAGAGTTTCAGCATTAGGCTTATAAGCAAGAACTTCTTCAGCAGAAATAGAACGAAGTGAGTCTAACACAGCAGAACCATTTGTAACATTAGCAAACCATTCTGTTGGTGATGTCATTTTATAATATGCACCGGAAACTGTTTCGTCTGTGTTAGGTACAAAGGTTAGTGCATTAGGGAAATTACTACCGCTAATAGTAACCTTTGAAGGGTTAACATTGCCCTCACCACTGTAGGTTGTAGTAATTGTTGGGTCTAGGAATGTTGTTGTTTTGTACAAGAAGGCATCAACTGCATCTGTTGCTACAAGATAGATAGCTTTGTCGCCATCAACTAAAATGTAAACACCTACATTGTCAGGTGCTGCATTACCAACTGTAATGGTTCTCTTTACACCGTCTTTAAATTCAACAGTTGCAACAGCACGAGGATTTACTAAACCATAATCCTCAGGCTTAGCACCTGTAATGTCTACTATATTGCTTGTTGTAACTGCTGCTACATCGTTTGCAACATCGTCAGGCTTACCATTTGCAATTGCAGCATCTTCAAAGCCGACTACTGTATATATTGTAGGCAATGTTAAAGTTTCTGCTTTACCTTCGGCATTTGTTGAAACTTCAGTTGGTGTTTCTGAAAGTATTTCAAAGTTACCATATTCATTTTCTACTTTAATACTTTTTATATCAGCAGGAACATAATTAATAAGCTCCTCAACACCTGCAATTAAAATGTTACCATTTGCATCTTTTACAGATTCAATTTTATTACCCTTTAGATCGGTAGCGTATTGTTCGCCATTGGCGTCTGTTGGGTAAGTTGGTGTTGTGTTATCTTCTGTAGAGTCAGGTACAAGTTTTTGTACTGCAAAGTATATTCCAACAAGCACAGCAACAGCCAAAATAACAGCAACTAATATAATAATAGGCTTTTTGTTTTTGCTGTTTGTTTTACCTTTTACCTCTTGTTTTTTCTTTTTCTTGTTTGTTTGTTTTGCTGATTTTGTGCTACCTGTTTCGGCATCAGAATCAGCAGAAAAAATTGTTCCTGCTGTATTGTCGTAGAATAGAGAACCGTCGTCCTCTAATTCTACGTCATTATTTAAGTTTTTATTATCAGCCATTATCTATTCCTCCTACGAACCCAAATAACAATTCCGATAACCATTATAATAATAGGTAGTACAACCATACAAATTGCAGTTAGCAGATTAATTTGGTCTGTTGTAATTCCAAGTGATGGGTTTGTTAAATCCTTACCATCTATTGTAATGCCTTCGTCTGTGTTATTTGTTAATTTGTTTACCATATTTATTAGGTAAGCACCATTGTTGTATGATGACATAGCAAGAGCATTTCCGTCAGGAATTAAATAAGAACCAATTGCCACAACATTTGAGTTCATATCATCGCCTGAAGTTTTTGTGCCCACTGCGGCAGCATTATACTGCTGTGAATCTGCACTTTCTATGTCGAATTTTTCATCAGCTGTAAATGGGAAAAGCTTTGCCATTGTAGATGTTACAAGTAAAGGTGTTGCAGTATTTGAGTTTGTAATTTCTACAGGTACAATATAACCACCAACAAGTGAAAGTGTGTTGTCCTTTAGACCATCTGTGTAATCTGTGTTGCTGTAGTCAAGAACAGAATATAAATATGAGTTATAAATAAGCTTTGATGTGTCTGTTTCAGCAACAAGACCCTCGCCCATTTTCATACCCCATTCTTCTAGTAGAGCATCTAGGTTTGGTGTGTCAGTTGCCTGTGGAGGAGCAACATAGATAAGATTTTTGCCATACTCACCGTTGTTGCTTAGATATGTTTTAATTTTTTCTAAAGAAGCATCATCAAGGTCAACTGTTGGAGTATATAGAATAATTGCTTCAGCATTTTTATCTATCTCTCCTGTTAATGTTGAAACGTTACTAATATCGTAGTTATTTTGCTTTAATAGATTTTGGAAAGCAGAAGCATCGTAGTTACCAAAACCGTCGATAAATTGAAGCTTTATCTGATTTTCAGATGTTACATTTAAAATAGCAGTTGTAACAGCTGGTTCTACATTTAAGCCTACAACTTCACGTGAGGAATAGTCGCTGGTTAACTGTGTTTCAAATAGGTCGTCCATTGTAAGTATACGATATTTGTCACCACATTTTACAATGTAATTTCCGCCTAAAAGTGTGTCATTTGGATAATTGTTAAGGTATGTAGGGTTTGCAGTTAAATCTACATACTCAATTTTTACTTTGCTATTTGTGTTGGCGTACTGCTTTAATAGAGTATTTGCCATTAAATAGTAGTTAGATGATTTTGTATAAGTGCTTTCTGCAGCTAACACAGTAATAGTAACATCTTTATCTACTGTTGTTATAAAATCAATAGTATCCTGAGATAGGTTAGATGCTTGTGAAGTAGAAAGGTCGAATGTTAAAGCTGGTACTTTTGCTGTAATAAGTGAAGCTATCATATTAATAATTATAACAGCAACTATAAATACAGCTGTAAAAGCAACTGATAAACCGCCTTTTCTAAGCTTTCTGCTTTTAAATAGCTTTACTAACTTGTTTTCTTTTTTCTCTGATTTTTTATTTTTAGTATCAGAAGTAGTAGCTGTTGTATTAGTTTCTGTTTCAACCTCTGCGGTATTATCTTCTGTTACTTCAAGGTTTTCGGTTAAATTCTCGTTGTTATTTTCTTGAGAATTTAACATCTCCTCAAACTGATTGTTGTCTTTTTCGTTACTCATTGTGGCACCTCCTTAGTTCCATCTTCTTCTTTCTAAGATTCTTACTGTAAAGAAGTTAAACAATACAGTAACGCTCAAGAAGAAGATAATATCTGATAGTTTAATAATACCTAATGCAAAATTCTGGTAAGGTGTAGTAAATGAAATTGCACTAAAAATTGATGTTAATAATTCTATACCTAATGAACCGGCAATAGAGTCTAAGAAGAAAATTAACAAACCTGCTGCAATAGACATAACAGCGGCAACAATTTGGCTTTCTGTTAAACAAGAAATAAATGTGCCAATTGCAATTAATGCTGCACCAAATAAGAATAAACCTAAAATGTTACTAAAAATAGTAACCCAAGAAGGAGCAACAAAACTAGAAATAATTAAACCGTAAATAACAAATAAACCTAACATAATTGCGTAAACAACTAAAGCGGCTAAATATTTACCCATAACAATCTGTAATAGATTTACAGGTGCAGTAAGCAGACCTTGCTCGGTCTTTTTATTTTTTTCTTCACTAAACAATTTCATTGTTAAAATAGGAATAAGAATTACAACAATAATTGTCATATTCATAAAAACATTAGTCATATCTGCGGTATCAGGCAGAAGTACACAACCCATAAAAAACATACCGCCAAAAAATGCAGCAACAGCATAAACTACATAAGCAATAGGAGATGTAAAATATGCGTTAAGCTCTCGTTTTAAAATTGCAAACATTATTTTTGACCTCCTTTTGTAGCGGTTGCACCTGTAGAATT
>JAXJTR010000139.1:0-14151 GCA_036309465.1 Acutalibacteraceae bacterium | reverse complement strand
TTTCTAAAGCCTCTTTTCTTAATGCTATTGATGTAAAAGCTACTCTGCAAGAAACAGGTACACCAAATAAACCTAAAATTGCATCTAATGCTGTACCAATATCTTTTAACATAACATCAGTCACAACCATAAATAATCATTCCCCCCTAATTTTGTAATACTATTTATCAAAATAAAAACAGCCTCGCCCCAATATAAAAGGGACGAGGCTGTATGCTCCGTGGTTCCACCCAGTTTTAGTCAAATAAGACTACACTTAATGGTTATATAACGCTAACCACACGCACAGCCATTTCCTGCTGTGTGCCACACAATATGTGTTGCAAAGTGCATTTCGCAAAGTGTGTATAAAGCTTGAGCCAAATTTCAGCTAGTATTGGCTCTCTCTGTAAGCAACAAGCACTGCTACTTCTCTTTACAATGGCATTTATAAATATTTACCTAATGTACATTATAAACCATTAAAGTAAAAAATAAAAGTAGAATTATTAATAAATTTATTTGCAGTTTTTGTATACATCTGCGTTATCAACAAGATAAACAATACCCGAAATTATTGTAAGCAAAACCGACACCCATATAAATACCATTATTACATTGTTAAATATAGGTTCTGCCACTGTTAAGCCTAATTGAACAAGAAATTTAAAAAATATTGTTCCTATAATTGCAACCATTTGGCTTACTGTTTTAGCCTTGCCCCACATATTGGCGGCAACAACTGTGCCCTTTGTGGCAGCAATTAATCTTACAGAGGTAACTGCAAATTCTCTAAACAATACAATAATAACAGGCACCGCACCTATTATTCCCAACTGAATAAAGGAACAAAACGCAGATATTACCAAAATTTTGTCAGCCAACGGGTCGGCAAATTTGCCGAAGTCGGTTATCATATTGTGTTTTCTTGCATAGTAACCATCAAAAAAGTCTGTAATAGAAGCACCTATAAATACCAATAACGCCCACAAATAATTAAATGGAATGGCATTTACTAATAGAAAAAACACAAAAAGTGGTACCAATATAATTCTTAATAATGTTAATTTGTTAGGTAGGTTCAAGGTAACACCTCCTGCTATTTATTCAACCATAACACCTATAGGGTCACAGTCTAAATAGTCCTCTATTTCTACATTTACAAATTCACCTATTACAGGTTTATGCTCGCCCTCTACTTTAAAGAACACCTTTCCGTCTACATCAGGAGAGTCTGCCATACTTCTGCCAAAATAACACTCAGCATATCTGTCGTAGCCCTCGCAAACAACCTCAAGCTGTTTACCAATAAGCTTTTGGCAGTATTCCTCCATAATAGACATTTGCTGTTCCATTATAATTTCTGCTCTGCGTTCCTTTATTTCGTCATCAATTTGATTATCAAATTCAGCCGCAGGAGTATCCTCCTCTTGTGAATAAGCAAAGCAACCTAATCTTTGGAATTTTATATCCTGCACAAACTCTGCAAGCTCGTTAAATTCTTCCTCAGTTTCTCCAGGGAAGCCACATATAAATGTAGTACGCAAAACAATGTCTGGCATTTTATCCCTTAGCTTTGTAATTACATCTATAATAGTTTCTTTTGTGCCTCGTCTGTTCATAGATTTTAGCACCCTATTATTACAATGCTGTAGTGGAATATCTACATACTTTAAAACTTTATCCTGTCTAGCCATACAATCTATAAGCTCATCTGTAAACTCGTCAGGATAACAATACAGCAATCTTATCCACTTTAGATTTTCTATTTCGCATAGCTTATCTAATAATTGTGGAAGCTTTAGCTCTCCGTATAAATCAATACCATATCTTGTAACATCTTGTGCAATAAGAATAAGCTCTTTTACACCGCTGTTTACAAGCTGTTGTGCCTCTGCAATTAAAGACTCCATTGTACGACTTCTGAATTTACCCCTTATTAATGGTATAGCACAGTATGTACAGCGGTTATCACAGCCATCGCCTAGCTTTAAATAAGCATAGTGACTTGGTGTGCTTTGAACTCTGCCACCCTCTAACGGTAAGCACAGCTTACTTGGGTAAAGCTCGGTTTGTTCGCCCTGTAGAGATTTTTCTACAACCTTTGCAATATCCTCATTAGCACCAATGCCAACAACTGCATCTACTTCGTATAGTTGTTCTTTTACAGCGTGTTGGTATCTTTCAGCTAAACAGCCTGTTACAATAATGCTTTTAATTTTGCCCTCTGCCTTTAATCTGCCAAGCTCTATAATTTCGTCAATACTCTCTTGCTTTGCAGACTCTATAAAACCGCAGGTGTTTACAATAACAGCATCTGCCATTGCAGGGTCAACAACTATTTTATAGCCTGCCTGCTTTAAGGTAAATAACATCATTTCTGCATCTACCTGATTTTTAGCACAGCCAAGGCTGACAATTCCAATTTTTTCATTCATAAATAAAAGCCTCTTTATAAATTATTTTTATGAAAACCATATATAATAATGTTAACATAAAACCGTCTTTTTGTCACTAGCTCTACGAAAGATACTTTTTATTTTTAGCTTAAAATAATGCCAAGAAATATATATACATTATATAAATTGATTTTACAAAATATATATATTATAATTTGTATAAAGTACAGTGCACAGGGAGAATAATATGTTTGAAACAGCACGACTTATAATAAGACCTTATAAAAACAATGACGCAAAAGCATTGCTTAGCGTTATGAATGACTATAATATTTATAAAACCACATACGGTATTCCACACCCCTGCGATATACATTATGTTAAAAGGTGGATTAAATTTGTAACAGACAATTTGTCCTCGGGAAATTCCTTTGAATATGCTGTTATAGAAAAATCAAGTGGTATATATTTAGGAAATGTTGGAGTTATAAATATTGACAACATTAGCAAACGTTGTGATATTTCCTATTTTATTAACCCTCACTATTGGGGATATGGCTATGCAACTGAGGCAAGTGCGGAGATGATTAAGTTTGCATTTTTAAATCTTGATATGGTACGAGTAGGGGGAATGTGTATGAATATAAACCCTGCTTCGACAAGAGTAATGGAAAAGCTGGGAATGAAACACGAGGGTGTATTAAGAAAATACTTTTGCAAGGATAACAATTGGATTGATGCAAGTAATTATTCTATACTAAAAGAGGAATTTGCAGAGCAATATAGAAAATTATAATTAACAATTTTTTTAACATTTTTAACAATTCAATGTTGAAAACTTGTTAACAGAAGCAAGTTATTAACTTTACTAACGAGTTTTCAACAATTTTCAACATAAAAATGTGGAAAAGAGGTTTTTTTACTTTTGGTAAAATTCTATTGTTAAAAAACCACACGATACCCCCAAGAGTTATCGGGATTAGCCGAATCTCTTGGGGGTATCTGAATTAATATTAGAAAGAGAGGTATTAGTATAGTATTACACCTTTATTTGTCATACAAATATATATTCTTAAAACAAATTGGTAACATATCTATTATATCTGTTGCAGTCATACTTATTTCGCCAAACTTGTCGCTGGCTACATCACCGGCATAACCGTGGCAATATGCACCGCTTACTGCTGAATTAAATGGAGACATTCCCTGTGATAGCAAAGCTCCGATTATACCTGCAAGTACATCTCCGCTACCAGCCTTAGCCATACCCTTGTTGCCTGTTGGGTTAATAACTGTTTTTCCCTTTGGATGTGCCACAACAGTGTATGCTCCTTTTAGTACAACAATTACATTATATTTTTTGGCAAATTCAACCGCAACTGTTAGTCTGTTCTTTTGGATTATCTGAACAGATGTATCTAAAAGCCTAGCCATTTCTCCTGGGTGTGGTGTAATGATAATTGGAGCATTTGCAGTTTTTAACATATCAACATTATCTGCGATACAGTTAAGAGAGTCAGCGTCCAGCACCACAGGAACGGTGCTGTTTTTTATTATGTACTCTGTAATTTCCTTTGATTTTGATGTATCTCCCAAGCCACAGCCTGCAACAATAGCATTTGTTTTTTCCATTGATTTTTGCAGTATGTCTATTGTATCGGTACTTGTATATGGCATAAATACAGCTTGTGGAATATTCATTGCAAGTATAGGGTACAAATTAGCTGGTAAAACGCTTTTTACTAAACCAACTCCACTTCTTAGTGCACTTTGTATGCACATTTGAGAAGCTCCCAACATTCCATAGCTACCACAGGCAACTGTTAAAGTGCCTGTAGTGCCTTTATTAGCTGAAATCGGCTTTTCAGGTAACAAGGCTTTTAACCTGCTACCGTCGGTTGTTTCAGTTAAATAAGGGCTATCGTAAATTAAACCTTTATTTATGCCCACCTGTGCCACAGTGGTTTTACCACAGTAGTCCATAGCAGGGTATAGTACGTGACAAGGCTTTAATGTAGAAAATGAAAGTGTAAGGTCACCTTTTATTGCAGAGTTAACCACAGCACCTGTGTCGCACTCTGTACCACTTGGCAGGTCTACACATAAAACCTTACTATGTGTGCTATTTACCAAATCGGCAATTACACGCATATTATCACTTAATGCACCTCTAAAGCCAATGCCATAAATAGCATCTATTATATAGTCAGCTGTAGAAATAATATCCTTAACCTTTTGGCTATATTCCCATATTCTAAAGGCTTGCACACCGCTATCAAGTGCTTGCTCAAGTGCCTGTATGCTATCCTCGGTGCGAGGCTCACCGTCTACTAACAAAGCGTAGGCTTTTATACCCTGAGATACCAAATATTGTGCAGCAACAAAGCCATCTCCGCCATTATTTCCTTTACCACAAAGCACAGCAACCATATCTTTAGTTGTTGCACCCATTTGAGATATAAGAGTTTTACCAACTTGCACTCCTGCATTATTCATAAGCTGAAAATATGTAGAGCCTCGTTCTATTTGGTTATGCTCTAGTATTCTTGTTTGTTCACAAGTTAAAATTTTCATACAATTAACCTCCAAAAATATATCAATCCATATTTAATTACCTTTTGATAACTAAATATGGATAATAATATATTTATCTGTTATTTTGATTTTTAAAAAGCTGAACTTTAATTTCTGGCTTTAGGTGTTGTTTCATTGCGTTTAATATTTTTTCGTTAGGTGCAAAAACAACAAAAACCTTGCCATATCTTGTAGTTGTTACTATAAAATTATACTGCTGAGGGTCGTCGTCGTAGGTGCCAAGATACATAACCTTGTCGCATCTGTCTGCATTTAGTGTATTATTAGTAATTTTGTCAAAGCCCTCAATAGTTTTTATATCAACACTAAGAACAGACTTTCTTCTGCGTTTTGCCATAACCTTATCAATTTGCAAATTGTTATGTGTAACAATGTATTCGTACTCTACATCTCTGCCGGTAATAACATACCAGCAAAAATAAATATCAAATGCAGCTAAAAAAACACCAACTGCAACAAAATATGAGTTTACCAATGCACCAAATACCAAACCTAATGCAAGTACGGCAAAAATACTTAGTATCATTACAACCTTAACCAAAAAATCCTTAATATTCTGTTTATGAGCTACAAGCTGTTCAACATAACTATCCATTGTATAATTCTCCTACTCTACTAGTACAGATTTTCTATTATTTTAACATTTTATACATATTAAATCAAGAGTTAATAGCTAGAGTTTAACTAGTAAAAAAACTTTGTTTTCTACTGTAACAACTTAATTAGCATTAGCAAAATATTATGTGAATAAGATTAGGTTTATCTATGAAAAAATTTATAATGTGCCAAAATATGATAACAAATATCTATTGATTTTTCATAATAGATATAGTATCATATCAATAGTAACAGTTGTTGCAGATAAATATTTAGTGGTATTTAATGTATCGGCTGTCACATTCGGAGGTGTTTTATTATGGAAAAGACAATGATATTTTCGTTGAATGATAAGGACTTAAGCTTTAAAAAGAACCTTACAATTGTTTATGACGCATTAAAAGAAAAGGGATATGACCCTATTAACCAAATAGTTGGATATATTATCTCCGAGGATCCTACATATATTACTACTCATAAAAATGCAAGAGCAATTATAAGCACAATGGAACGAGATGAGATATTAGAGATTTTACTAAAGTCATATCTTAATAAATAATGCAGAAAAATTTCAGCACAGGCTATTTATAATAGCTATGTGCTGTTTTTATATTTAGGATTTATTAAAGCACACCTAAGATAAAAGAATAAAACAAAGAAATTGTACTTGTTAAAAAGGTATGCTAAAATAACCTTAGATAAGTCAGTTTTAACAACAGGACATATATGTCTACCGCATAAACACGGCATTTTCTCACTTTGTGTCGTGTTACAAATTTTTGATTTAAGTTATGATATGAACAGAAAAGGAGGAAAAACCTATGGATCAGAAAAAAATCGGAGCCTTTTTAAAGGAACTAAGAACAGGAAAATCTTTAACACAGGAACAGCTTGCAGAAAAACTTGGTGTTGCAGGCAGAACTGTGTCCCGCTGGGAAAACGGAAACAATATGCCAGATTTATCAATTATGGTTGAACTTGCGGATTTTTATGATGTGGATATCCGAGAGCTTTTAAACGGAGAAAGGAAAAGTGAAAAAATGGACAAAGATTTAAAAGAAACCTTAGAGATGGTTGCAGACTATTCTGATGCAGAAAAAACAAAAATTCTTAATAATGTATATATCTGCGGATTGATTTCAACTATATCATTAGTATTTATATTAATTATGTATGCTTTTAATATTTGCTCAAAAGATGAATGGCTAAGTCAAATGTTTATATATTTAATATACTTGGGAATAGGATCTTCAATTT
The DNA here is from genome assembly GCA_036309465.1 of Acutalibacteraceae bacterium. Classification (GTDB taxonomy): domain Bacteria; phylum Bacillota; class Clostridia; order Oscillospirales; family Acutalibacteraceae; genus CAG-964. The sequence goes on along the minus strand of JAXJTR010000139.1, from coordinate 7,324 downwards.
ATACCGTTATTTGCGGATTGCAATTAAAAGGCAAAATGAGTAAAGAGAGATTAATAAGAGTTAGAATAATTTCATCTATTATTTGCCTTTTAGCAACAGTACTGGTTACTTCAGTGATTGTATTTTTAATATCAAACTAATAATTCAGCAAAAGATTATAGCAAAAATATAGTTACATATATATTTTTCAGCTGTATGTATATTATTTGATGTGGGATTATTTAATCAATACTTATATTATAAAATCGCTATGGATACTCGGATAGAAATGAGTAAACATAGCGATTTTTATTTATGGTTTATTTTTTTATCATAACTATTTTGTATATGTAATACTAAAATTTAATTAAAAATTAGAAAAAAGTTAATTAAAGTTTAATTGTATAGTAGCATTGTGGCGTAGCGTTAGCCTCCCTTGTGCAAAGGGAGGTGGCTCGCCAAAGGCGAGTCGGAGGGATTGTTTGCTACCAGAAAGCATCGCCGTTTAATTCAAAATAAAGCTGTGACAATCCCTCAGTCAGCTTCGCTGACAGCTCCCTTTACACAAGGGAGCCTTTACGCTATATCATATTTTGTATGTTATCCTATTTTACTTATCTATTCTGTTCTTTAATTAGGTATTAGTATAATTAAATTTGTAGCTGTTCATCTATTTTTACCCTTATATAAAGTGAAATGAGCAACGCCGAAGCACTGCTCATTTCTGAAAGGTATTATAATGAAACTACTCTTATTATCTATTTTTATTACATTGGGTTTCCGCAGTTAGGGCAGAATTTTGGTGATTGACCCTGTGCAGGTTCAAAACCACAGTTTGAGCATTTTGGTTTTGATGCTGACGGATTAGGAGAACCACAATTGCTACAGAACTTGCCTGTGTTGGTTGCTCCACAGCTACAAGTCCACGCACCACCTTGCTGATTAGGCTTAGGTGAACCGCACTGATTACAGAACTTTCCATTGTTGCTTGCACCACAACTGCACTGCCACATATTTGCATTTGGCTGTGGCTGATAACCCTGTGGTGGTTGCTGATAACCCTGCTGTGGGTAAGGCTGTTGCTGATAATTTTGCTGATAACCTTGCATTAGGTTACCACCCATATTCATACCCATACCCATTCCCATAAATGCAGTGCCTGAGCCACCTGAGTTGCTACCGGCAGCTCTCATACCTTCGGCAACATTTTTAGCCATATAGCCTGCCTGAACTCGTTGGTCTATTAAAGCAGAACCATAAGCACGAGTTTGCATAACCTCTTGTGTTTGCTCTGTCATAGATGGAAGTATAGTAGCCTTAACAATAACTATACCTCTTAATCCGTTCCATTCATCATCTAGTGCATCTGTAATATAAGATGAAATTTCAGACGCTTTACCCATAAGCTGACTACAAGGAATGTTCTGTAAAGAAAGCTCTCCCAGTTTTTCCTGTGCTTTAAGTAAAAGCTCGTTGTTAAACTGGTCTTTCATTTCTGAGAAATCTATAACTCTGTTTGCTATAGCGTCACCCTTTGGTACAACCTCTACAAAGAACTTTAATGGGTCAACAATCTTAAATGAGTATTCACCCTTTGCTCTTATAGTAAGCTCTGTTTGATATGTGCTATCAAAATATACCAAAGGTACAGGTGTGCCATACTTAATGTTACGGATTTCCTGCATATTTATATAGTAAACTCTTTGTGATTTTGGAGTAATACCGCCAAATTTTAGTCTATTAAATGTTTCTTTTAGTGTGGCATCAAACTGACCTGCAAAAATAGATGGAGCAGCTGTATCGCTTACTTGGAAGTAACCCTCTTCACAAGAAGCAGCAACTACCTTACCGCCATCTACAATAATCATCATCATACCAGGCCACACGTGTATTAGTGAACCGTTAGACACAAGGTTGTCGCTACCCTTTGTATTATTGTTGCGAGAACTGTTTTGTCTTACCTTTTGACCAGGAGCAAAAACCACCGAGCCTGTTAAAGTTGCAGGTGGCTCAATAACTTCCAACCACTGGTCGCTTAAAGTACCACCTATACTATCTATGGCTGCTCTAATAATACCCATTTTTATTCTCTCCTTACTTACTGAATTATATATTAATTGTTAAAGTTTGTTATAAAAACAATGTTAATTGTGAGATTTAAAATTTTTTATATCAAAAATTAAGTTTACTATCACAGCCTAATTATATAATATTTTTCCAAAGATTTCAATATGTCAAAAAAGTTTTTGTGATATATGTTTAAAATTGTATTTAACCACTTTAAAAACCACAAAAAAGCGATTACCGAATTTTCGATAATCGCTTTAGCTGTGTTGGCATCTTCCTATTTTTCCAGGCCGTCACCAGCCAAGTATCTTCGGCACTACTGAGCTTAACTTCTGTGTTCGGGATGGGAACAGGTGGACCCTCAGCGTCATCAATACCAACTATTCAATTAAACTGTATCAAAACAGTATACTTATTTTACCACTGTCTATAAAATAAATCAAGTTTTTTTAGTATAATTTTTTAAATTTTTTTCTTAATATCTTCTATATAAAATTGACTATCATCTTAAAAAAAGGTAAAATTATAAAAAGTCTGATTATATTGCGTAACGGAGGAAAAAATTTATGATAAAAAAATTAATTGCTTTATCATTATCTGCAATAATATTATCAACTACAACAGCTTGCAGTTTTGACAGTAACAGCATTAAAAATATAGTTTCAGAATTTAACCACACCAAGCAACCATATCCTGTACAGATTGGTCACGATGTAGTACAAGAAAAGCCTGAAAGTGTAGTTGTACTTGATGACAATGTTGCTGATATTTTAATAGCCTGCGGATATAAAGACAAAATAGTTGGCAGAACATCTGATTGTACTCAGAAAGATATTGAAAAGGTAGAGGTAATGGGCTCTGACCACAATCCTAAAATAGAGGCTGTTAATAAGGTTAAGGCTGATGTTATTTTTACATCTACTGAAATTCAATACAGAGATTACAGCACTTTAAAAGAAAACAATAAAATCGTATTAAGAGTTTCTTCTGCAAAAAATGAAGAAAGTTTAAAATCATTATATGTAAATCTATGCAGAGTTATGGAGGGTAATATACAGGGTGAAGCTGTTGGAAGCAATAAGGCAACTGCTATTATATCATCTGTAAACAAATACGAAAAACAACCTACTATTGCTAAGGGCTGTTATCTTTTTAAACTAGATGACAACAGTGCTATTACAAATGATATGTACGCCAACACTATCTTAAAATATGCCGGCATACAAAACATTGCAACAGAAAACAATCAAAACGGAAATATGCCTATTGCTCAAATATTGTCTGCCGACAAGCAAGCAGGATTTCCTTTTTATATACTTTGTGAAAAGGGCTTAAAAGCAAAAATACTTTCTGACAACAGATTTGCTACATCTAATGTAGTTAACAAAAATAGAATTATCGAAATACCATCTTATCTTATAACTCGTCAAGGTGTAAGTGCCACACAGGGGATTAGATATATTACCGATATCATTACAAAACAGAATAAAGCAACAGGCGAAAGCCTTGCAGAGGATTATGGTATAGAGATTACCGAAAACCTATCTTACACAATAGGTGAAGAGGACTCTAATGTTATGGCTATTCAGCAAAGACTTGATGATTTAGGCTATTTGCCTATTAATCCAACAGGATATTTTGGCGAGTCTACTGCTCAGGCTGTAAAGGAGTTTCAAACTAATAACGAGCTTAACAGACGTGACGGTGTAGCCGACAACGAAACTTTAAAAAGATTATTCTCAACAGTTGCCTTTTCAAGAGCAACTCCTGTAAAATCAGCCAATACTGCTCCTGTAGAAACAGAAACAGCAACAGAAGAAGCAGCTATAATTACAACATTTTAACATAGTGCCATTATACAGGCGGTAATATGCTATACACAGCACTATGTATTTTATTGATAATAAGGGGATTTATATTATGAACACACCTGAATGTAGTGTATATAAAAAATGCAGTGGATGTCAGCTATTAAATATGAGCTATAGTCAACAGCTACAATGGAAGCAAATAAAAGTAGAAAGACTAATGAACTGCTTTTGCAAGGTAAATAAAATAATAGGTATGGAAAATCCATATCATTACCGTAACAAGGTTCAAACTCTTTTCCGTATGGCTAAAAGCGGTAAAATAGTAAGCGGAGTATATCAATCTGCAACTAATGGTATAGTAGGTGTAGAAAGCTGTTTGTTAAACAACAAAAGAGCCGACAAAATTGCCATAGCTGTGAAAACTGTTGTAAAAAGACTTGGCATAACTATATACAACCCAAAAACAGGGGAGGGCTTTTTAAAAAACACATTGGTTCGCACAGCATATAACACAGGTGAAAATATGCTTGTTTTAGTTACCTCTGAGGGTAAATTTCCTAAAAAAGACCAGTTCATAAGCCAAATTCTAAAGCTATACCCAAAGATAACTACAATAGTACAAAATATTAATACAAATCCAAATAAAATGATGCTTGGTAATAAAGAAAATGTGCTATACGGAAAGGGTTACATAGAAGATGTATTATGTGGTTGCAAATTTAAAATTTCTCCACGCTCTTTTTATCAGGTTAATTCTCAGCAAACAGAAGTGCTTTACAAAAAAGCTATAAACCTAGCACAGCTTACAGGCACCGAAACTGTTATAGACGCCTATTGCGGAACAGGTACAATAGGACTTATAGCCTCTAAATACGCAAAAGCTGTTGTTGGTGTAGAGCTTAACCCACAGGCAATAAAAGACGCAAAAGAAAATGCACAGCTAAATAAAAGAACAAATATAAAATTCTTTAATAAAGATGCAGGAGAATTTCTAGACCAGCTTACAGCTGACGAGGTTACCTCTCCTGATGTATTATTTATAGACCCACCAAGAGCAGGCTGTAACAGAGTATTTTTAAATTCAGTAGCCACCATTAAGCCAAGCAGAATTGTATACATAAGTTGCGACCCAACAACACAACAACGAGATTTAATGTACTTAACTCAACACGGCTACAAAGTAGAAGAAATTCAACCAGTGGATATGTTCCCGCATACAAATCATGTGGAAACTGTAATTCTCTTGTCCCGAAAAACTCCAGATGCAATTATTGAGATTGATTTGTAAATGTCAGAACTTGATTTAACAAGGGCTGAAAGCAAAGCAACCTACAAAGAAATCGAAGAATAAATATGGTCTACATGTTACCAATTTATACATTGCACAAGTGAAAAGGGAATTTGGAATTATAGAACGCATTAACTATAATGTGGGCGATGGTAAGAGCAGAGTACCAAAAGTGACACCAGAAAAGCGTGAAGCGATTATAGATGCACTTAAATATTTCCAGATGATAGAAGCGTAAAACAAAGAGGAAAATTTGAATTTTCTTAATGGAAATAAACCAGACAGATATGTCTAATCCTTATAAATACGGCATTTCTCGCTTTATGTCGTGTTGTTTACGGATGAAATGAGCTAATCTATCGATGAAAGGAGGAAGCAAATGGAACAGCAAAAAGTTGGAAATTTTCTAAAAGAACTTCGTAAAGAACAAAATCTTACCCAAGAACAATTTGCAGAACAATTAGGCGTGTCTGGAAGAACCGTATCCCGTTGGGAAACAGGTACAAATATGCCAGATATTAGCCTTTTAGTAGAAATTGCAGAGTTTTATGATGTAAGTATTTCTGAAATTATCGATGGAGAAAGGAAAAGCGAGAAAATGAATGAAGAAGTAAAAGAAACAGCATTAAAATTATCAGATTACACAGAAACAATAAACAAGACTATAAGAAAAAGACTATTTTTCTTAACAATTATTGCATTTATAGGAATGATAGCATTTGTAACGATTGAGGCATTGGGATTAGATACACCTAACAGCATATATGAAAATATTGCGGGTTTTGGATTAGGGTTAAACTTTGGAATTCTGATTGTTATTGCTATGTATTTATCTGGTATTCTTACAAAGATAAAAGAAAGACGGATGACGAGAAAAAATGCACGAAATATGTAGTGAGTAATCATAAAGTCGTTATTAGAAAGAATACGAAACTTTCAGTTTGTAGATGAATTAAGCAGGGTATTATGCCCTACTTAATTTATTCTTTCCTAAGTTCTTTTTTGATGCGTTGGGTATACAATCGAAAATATTGATAAAGCAAAACCATCGGATATGGAACAGTATTATTCCATAGAAGAACAGAAAAAATACGGTGTTGTAGGTATTGAACTTTGCCTAACTAAATAAATTACAAACAAAATAATGTGTTTGCCAACAGGTATATAAACTGGGAGCTGATATTGATGTCGAATGCAAATGTTTTCTTTAGAGAACAACTTTATCAAATGCGACAAAACTATAAAAATAAACCCTTAGACGATATAAAGCTAAGTCGTCCAAATTGGCTTGATGATAAAGACCCAATGTCTGAAATATATTCAAAAAAATCAGAACTTCTACAACAAGGTGAAATTGTATATGCAAGTATAGTGCAAGCCAATATGATTTTGTTTAATAGATTTCCACCATACAATTGTCCTGCACAAATTCTTTATTCTGCAGAGCCATATTTTTCTGAAAATTCAGAGGTTCTTCTCAATACAGCACAGAAAATTTATAAATATAAAGGAAAAGAGTTAGATACTGTTCCTGACGAATGGAAAGAAGTAACAAGGGTGATTACAGACGAATACGACCGTACTGACTTTACCTTTACTTTAAACCTAGATAATCAGTCACTTAAATATAATATGATTACTACTATGGTTTATAGAAAATTGTTACCAAAAGGTAAATTATGCGGAAATATACTTCCTGTTTTAACTATACCTAATTGTAAACAAGTTTTAATTTTACCTAAACAATATTGGACAAAAGAATTTACAAAATTATGGGTAAAAGGATTTATTTAATAGCAATCACAGAAAAGGGGATATCTCACTTTTACTAGTGAGATATCCCCTTAAGTATTTATTTTTTAATCATTGCATACCTTTTCATAATAATATTGATGATTTCTTTTCTTCTTACTTTCATATTCAGCTCTTCCAAAATGTCGGTAATTATTTCTTCTGTAACAGTTGGAATAAATTGAATATATTCAGAGTGATTTGAAATAAAGTCGTTAAAGCAGTTAATAAGAAAATCATTTTTGGTAGGGGGATTTGGATATCCTCTTGAAATCAATGCCATATTATGGTCGAAAACAGGGGCAAAGCCTATAAATTCTCCGCTTTTTGTATCCCTTAGCAAACCAAAGTTGGCGGTATGTCTGTCAGGGTTGGCAACTATTGTATC
>JAXJTR010000138.1:0-27642 GCA_036309465.1 Acutalibacteraceae bacterium | reverse complement strand
TTGTGTTCACATTCTTTTTCTACTTCTATCATTTTTTCTTGTAATTTTTCAAAGCTGTTCATTTTCATCACCCATATTTATTATCGCATATTTGGGTTTCGTTTTTGGTTACAAAATTATTTCAAAATTAGATTGACGTGAAACCATAAATTTGTTTTGTTGCTTTATTCAATTAATAATGATATAATTAAAATGTATATTTTTAGCCTTTTTGAAAATAATGTTTTCAGGAGGTGCTTAAAATGGGTAAGAATAATATCTCATCAGAGATAGAACAACCACAGCAATTAGAGCAGGAAGAAAGTCCTGTTGATAGCGATAGTCTTCAACAGATAAAAGAGTGTGGCTCTATAATTGCTATGGGTGGGCATATTATACATTGTTTAACTATTATTGGACAAATAGAGGGTCACAGTGTTTTGCCACCACAAAATAAAACCACTAAATACGAGCATATTATTCCTCAGCTTGTAGCAGTTGAGGAAAATCCTGCTATAGAGGGTGTTTTGGTACTTGTAAATACAGCAGGAGGAGATGTAGAAGCTGGCTTAGCTATTGCAGAGCTTATTGCAGGTATGAAAAAGCCAACGGTTTCAATTGTCCTTGGTGGAGGTCACTCCATAGGTATACCTTTAGCTGTAGCTACAAAATATTCCTTTATTGCTCGTTCAGCTTCTATGACAGTGCATCCTGTTCGCACAAACGGATTAACCTTAGGCGTTCCACAAACCTTTGAATATTTCAGAAAGATGCAAGAGCGTATTAATACTTTTGTCAGCAACAATTCAAAAATTTCTCAACAGCGTTATAATCAGCTTGCAATGAATACACAACAGCTTGTATTAGATGTAGGCACTATTTTAGAGGGACAAGAGGCAGTAGATGAGGGTCTTATTGACCAGCTTGGTACAATCCGTGATGCACTGGACAAGCTATATGATATTATAGATAGCACAAAAAAATTACAAAAACGAAAAAAGACAAATAAAGACAAATAGTTTTAAGTATAATTTATTATTATCACATATAGCCTTGCTTGCAAAAAAGCAAGGTGTACATAAAAGGAGTTACATAATGAATATTTTTGAAGCGATAATTCAAGGAATTGTGCAGGGGCTTACAGAGTTTCTGCCTGTTTCCAGTAGTGGTCATTTAGCTATATCACAGCATATTTTAGGTACAGGCGAGGGAAACCTGTTTTTTAATGTAATGCTACATATAGGTACGCTAATAGCAGTTGTAATTGTTTATTGGAAGTTAATAATAAGGTTGTTTTCTTCTTTTATTAATCTAATAAAAAAGCTGGTTCAGCGTAACTTTAAATGGAACGAAATGACACAAGAAGAAAATATGGTTGTAATGCTGGTTGTAGGTTTGTTACCGTTGTTTTTATTATTTGTTCCATTGCCATTCAGCCAAGGGCTTACTCCAAAAGACCTTGCACAGATGTGGTCAGGCAATAGCGGTTATTTAATTGTAGTTGGATTAGCATTAATGTTAACAAGTGCCTTGCTGTTACTAGGTAACAGTGCCAATAAAATAACAGAAAAAGCCTACAAAGTGCGTGGTGTTATACGTAAAAAGGGAGCAGGCAGACACCGCATAAATGCAATAGATGCTTTAAGCGTAGGCGTTGCCCAAATGTTTGCAGCAGTATTTCCTGGTTTATCCCGTTCAGGCTCTACACTTGCAGTAGGTCAGTTAAGAGGAATAAACAAGCAAATGGCACTTGATTATACCTTTATACTTGGTATACCATCAATATTGGCAGCAGCAATTCTTGAGGGTAACGAGGCTGTTTCAACAGGTGCAGTTACATCAGATATGATTTTACCTGTAATTGTAGGTGTTATAACCTCTGCTGTAGTTAGCTTGTTTGCGATTTTACTTTTTAAGTGGATGCTTAAAAGCGATAAAATGTATATTTTTGCAGTTTATACAGCAATATTAGGTGCTATTATGGTTATTATAAGTTGTATCGAGCTTAACAATGGGGTTAACATTTTTACAGGTAATCCACTGGTTTTTATGTGATTAGTATAGTAGATTATAGAATAGAGTAAGAAAATAAAATAGATATTTAGGGGTGAAATAATGGCTAAGAAAAAGGAAGTAGAAACTAATAAAGAGAGCACCTCAAAGAATAAAGAAAATAGCTTTCATATACAGGGCAAAGCAATTATATATTTTGCAAGTGCTGCTTTGCTATTCGCTTTGGTGTTATATCCTGGTGAGAATGTATGGAGTATGATTCATTATTTTATCAAGGGTATTTTTGGTTGGATAAGTATATTATGGCCTGTGTTGTTTACATATCTTGGTTATATAACAGCAAAAGAAAAACAAATTGGCGTAAAGGTGAGAAATAAATTTATAATGGGCTCAATAGCTGTTGTGCTTTTCTCTACATTGTCATATTTAATCACAACAGTAGAACACGAAGCAGGTGTAAACTTTTTCCGTAGATTAAGTCAGTTATATACCGAAGGCTCAAGTCCAAATGGAGCTTCATTAAATGGATTAGTTAGCGGTATTTTTGGTTATCCACTTGCTGTGCTTTTTGGATTTACAGCAAGTACCATATTATGTGTATTAGCATTAATAGTAGTGTTAATGTACATTTTTTCTATTACACCAAAATCAATTATAGAGTTTTTTGCAAGGCAATTTAAAACTATAAAAGAAAGCTTTGGAGAAAATGATTTTGATAAGCCAAAAAGTGATCAACCAAAAAGCGATAAACCGTCAGTGCTAAAAAAGCTAACTGAAAAAGCAACTGCTATAAAAGAAAATACACTGGCAAAAAATGAAAATAAAAATACTCATAAAGGTATTATAATAAACGAGAAAAAAACTAATACAAATAAAAATGCAAAATCTAGTAAATATCCTATAACACTATCTGAAAACGATACCTTTAATGACAATCAACAGGTAGACTTAAATGATGTTGCACAGGCTTTGGAAATAGTGTCAAAAAATAAAAACAGTATTACAACTGATTCTTTTGTTAACGAGATTGATGACAACACATCATCAAACAACGAAAGCCGAGAAAAGCTACTTGATGCTTATAATAAATATAATGATGTGGAAAGCCGTAGCGATACTAAAGAAGACACTAAAGAAGATACTATTGATTTTAATAGCCTTTTAACAGGTACAGGATTTAGCGAGAATAATGATAGCGGTAAAAAGTCTAAAAAACAACAGCTACAAGATGCCGAGGCTGATATAGCTCGTCAGGTGGTACAGAATAGTGAAAATGTTAATACCTACCGCTTTCCTCCTGTAGATTTGTTGTATCCAAGAAATAATACCGACGATACCGCAAAGGCTATGGAGGAGCTAGAGCGTAACGGTAATAAGCTTGACTCAACCCTAAAAAGCTTTGGTGTAAATGCAAGAATTATCAATATATGTCGTGGTCCTTCTGTTACTCGTTTTGAGGTTCAGCCGGCACCAGGTGTAAAAATCAGCAAGATTACAAAGCTTGCTGATGATATTGCACTTAACCTTGCGGCAAGCGGTGTACGTATAGAGGCCCCAATCCCTGGTAAATCTGCTGTTGGTATAGAGGTTCCAAATAAAGTAGTTACTACTGTAAGTATGCGAGAGCTTATAGAATCACCGAGCTTTAGAAATGCAAGTGGTAAATTATCTATAGTTTTCGGTAAGGATATTTCAGGTAAGATTATAGTGAGTGACCTTTCAAAAATGCCACACTTACTTATAGCAGGTACAACTGGTTCAGGTAAGTCTGTATGTGTAAATTCAATTCTTATTAGTATTATTTATAAAGCAAGTCCGGAAGATGTTAAAATGCTTCTTATCGACCCTAAAATGGTTGAGTTCAGCAAATATAAAGGCATACCACATTTGCTTATTCCTGTAGTTACCGACCCTAAAAAAGCCGCAGGTGCTCTTAACTGGGCTGTAAACGAAATGGAAGAAAGATATAAAGAATTTGCTGCCTTTGGTGTAAGAGATATAGGCGGTTACAACAAAATGGTAGAGTCCTATAACAAAATTCGTGCTGAACGCACCCCAGAGGAACTTGAAGCAGACCCAATATTAAATGAAGACGGTATTCCTGTGCCAGATAAGAAAATGTATAGCATTGTTATTGCGATAGATGAGTTTGCTGATTTGATGATGACAGCTCCATCAGAGGTAGAAACATCAATCTGTCGACTTGCACAAAAGGCAAGAGCAGCAGGTATGCACCTTGTTGTTGCTACACAGCGTCCAACAGTTAATGTTATTACAGGTCTAATTAAAGCAAATATTCCAAGCAGAATTTCTTTAAGAGTTTCATCACAAACAGATTCAAGAACAGTTATAGATATGGGCGGTGCTGAAAAGCTGATAGGCCACGGTGATATGCTGTTTGCTCCTATTGGTGAGCCAAAGCCTATAAGAGTTCAAGGTGGTTTTTCATCTGATTCCGAAATTGAAAATGTTACAGATTACATCAAAATGGATGCAAAAAGTGGCTATAATATGACTGTTCAAGAGGAAATCGACAAAATCACCGAACAAACTATTCAAATCAAAAGTAAGGATAGTGGTGCTGGCGGTGATGACGGTTTTAGTAGTGACGATGTTTTAATGGAAGAGGCAATAAAACTTGTAGTTGAAGCAGGACAAGCCTCAACCTCACTTTTACAGCGTCGCTTGCGTTTAGGCTATGCACGAGCAGGCAGATTAATAGACGAAATGGAACAAATGGGTATAGTAGGCCCTCACGTAGGTTCAAAATCTCGTGAAGTTTTAATGACTTACCAGCAATGGCTTGAGAGAAAAAATAATATAAGCTAGTAATATAAGCACATATTTGTAAATAGCTGAATATGTGCTTATATTGAGTTATTTATAATTAAGTTAGATTAGCTATTACTACACATAAAAAGGGAGGTAAAGTAATGTCTTTTTTACCTATAACAAGGGAAGAAATGAATAACTGTGGTTGGGACTATGTAGACTTTGTTTTTGTAACAGGTGATTCTTATGTAGACCACCCTAGCTTTGGTATAAGTATACTTACCAGAATACTTGAAGCTAAGGGTTACCATGTGGCAGTATTGTCACAGCCAAATTGGAATAGTGATAAAGATTTTAAACGTTTTGGAAAGCCACGATTAGGCTTTATGGTTACATCAGGTAATATAGATAGTATGGTTGCTCACTACACAGCTGCAAAAAAACGCAGAAGTGACGATGCTTACACAGCAGGAGGAAAGGCAGGCAACCGCCCAGACCGTGCTGTTATAGTGTATTCACAAATAATAAAGAAAATATATCCCGATTCTCCTGTAATTATAGGTGGTTTAGAGGCTTCTTTAAGACGCTTTGCTCACTATGATTATTGGGACGATGCAGTAAGACCGTCTATTTTGTTTGATAGTAAGGCAGATATTTTGGTTTATGGAATGGGAGAAAATCAGACAATAGAAATTGCCGAAAGATTAAGCAAAGGCTCTTCAGTACAGGATTTATACGATATTCGTGGTATTTGCTATGCTGTAAAAACACAAGACTATATCCCTACAGCTGCTGCCGAATGTGCAAGCTACGAGATAGTTAAGGAAAACAAAAAAGAATATGCAACAGCCTGTCGCAAGCAAATGGAAGAACAAGATGCTGTTCGTGGAAAAAAGATAATCCAGCGACACGGAAAATATATTTTAGTCCAAAACCAACCAATGCCACCACTGACTCAATCAGAGCTTGATTGGGTGTACTCATTACCTTATGAGCGTATGTATCACCCAGCTTACGAAGAATTAGGTGGAGTACCTGGTATACAAGAGGTAGAATTTTCTATTACTCACAACCGTGGTTGTTTTGGTGCTTGTAATTTCTGTTCAATTGCTTTTCATCAGGGTAGAGTTGTTACAACAAGAAGCGAAGAGTCAGTTATAAAGGAAGCTAAGGCGTTGGTGGAAAATCCACGTTTTAAAGGCTATATTCACGATGTAGGAGGTCCTACTGCTAATTTTAGACAACCCTCCTGTAAAATACAGGAAAAAGCAGGAATGTGTAAAGCAAAAAAATGCTTAGCTCCTACACCTTGTAAAAATCTACAGGTTGACCACAACGAATACCTAAATATGCTACGCAAGCTAAGAGAAATAAAAGGAATAAAAAAAGTGTTTATTCGCTCTGGTATTCGTTTTGATTATATGATGGAAGATGAAAAAGATGAGTTTTTTACCGAGCTTGTTAAACACCATGTAAGTGGTCAGCTAAAAGTTGCCCCAGAGCATTGTTCAGCGGCGGTGTTGGATAAAATGGGTAAGCCACATATAGAAACCTATAAGAAATTTTCAGATAAGTTCTACAAAATAACAAAACAGGTTGGTAAAGAACAATATCTTGTGCCTTACTTAATGTCCTCACACCCTGGTTCAACATTAAAAGATGCAGTAGAGCTTGCTCTGTTCTTAAAAAAGGAACATATACGCCCTGAACAGGTTCAAGATTTTTACCCAACTCCAGGTACGGTATCAACCTGTATGTTCTACACAGGCATAAATCCATACACAATGGAAGAGGTATATGTGCCTACTTCTCCAAAAGAAAAAGCTATGCAAAGAGCTTTGCTACAGTATTTTAATCCAAAGAATAAAGAAACAGTTGCAAAAGCCCTACTTGCAGCAGGCAGACCTGATTTAATAGGCACAGGCAAAAATTGCCTTATAACTCCGCCATCTGGTTTTAATTTACAGCAGAATAATAAAAAATCAACAAGCAATAAAAATGGTAAGGGAAAGAACCTACCTAACAAAAATAATAAATACAGCCGACCAAATTCTAAGAACAAACCTAAGTCAAAAGGCGGAAAAAGCTACAAAGGCAGAACATAATTAAATATATTGCCTCAAACATTGTTTTATAGTTATAAATCCGATAAATAAGCCACAAATTATCAAATGTTAATTTGCGTTGCTTGTGGCAACGGTGCTTTTTAGTGTAAAATTTAACTATATTAAGAGAGAGGAGAGCAATATATGTTCGATAAAAATTTAAAAATTTTAAGAAAAGACAGAGGCTTTTCACAAGAGCAATTAGCAGTAAGATTAAATGTGGTACGCCAGACAATCTCCAAATGGGAGAAAGGTCTTTCAGTACCTGATGCAGAAATGACTATAAAAATTGCAGAGGTACTTGATGTTACTGTTAGCGAGCTTTTAGGAAAAGATATCGAGGTGTGCGAAAAAGATAATTCTTTAGATACCATTGCATCTGAATTAGCAAAGTTAAATGAGCTGTTAGCAACACAATGTGAAAAATCAGAAAAAACTAAAAAGAAGATTATGCAAATTGTTATTGCTGTTTTAATTGTGATTTTTGTGTGCTCTATTTATGGTCAATGGAATGATATGTTTTATCAATTTGGCAGAAATTTATATTATATGTTTAATTAGAACATATTTGTTGCACAGCCTCGGTATGATAAATATTTTTTTAGAATATTATAAAATTTAAGAGGTTAACTATGAAAAGCTTAATAATAGATAGAATTGAAAATGATTTTGCAATATGCGAAGAAAAGAAAGAGAAAAAGTTTTATGCTATTCCACTTTCAGAAGTTCCTAAGGGTGCAAAATCAGGCGATGTACTTAATATACTTGATAATGGTAGCTTGGTTATTAATAAAGAAGAAACAGCAAAACGAAAAGCCATTATAGAAGGAAAAATGAAAAAGCTAAAGTCAAAGTAGACAGTGCTTTTAATTTATTTAAGACATTGGTATAAATATAAAATCATTTGAATAATTACAGCACTGTGTTGGGTATAATTTATGTATTCGGCACAGTGCTTTATTATAATACTACAAAAAATTTTTTTAACCGCTTTTATATCTTTATGTTATGTGCTATAATAAAACAATATATAAATATTTTGATTTGTATGTCAAATTATATAAATAGATATTAATGTGTTGAGAGGAAAATTTGAAATGAATAGTATAGAAAAGAAAACTATAGCTCAGGGCGTTTCCTTTACATCTATAAAGGAGGAACGCTTTAAAACTGCAAGAATATCAGTAACAATGCTTTTGCCTTTAAATAAAGAAACAGCACCGGCTTACTCATTGTTACCTAGCGTGCTTGTTTACAGCTGTAATAAATATCCAAACGCTCTTGCACTTAGTCGTGCTTTGGCTAATCTTTATGGTGCTGGTGTAAGTGGTAGCTGTAGAAAAGTAGGTGAAGCACTGGAAATTAGTCTTGTTATTGCAGGTCTTGATGACAGATACACAATGAATAAAGAAAAAATTTCGCCTGATATGGTAAATATGTTGTGTGAAATTTTGTTTAATCCTAAAGTAGAGAATGGTGCTTTTGCCGAGGAAGATTTTAACCAATGTAAGCGTCAGCTATTAGAGTCTATTGACGGTGAATTTAACGATAAGCGTTCCTACGCAATTTCACAAATGGTAGAAAATATGTGCCAAAATGAGGTTTTTGGCATTAAACGCTATGGCTCCAGAGAAGCCGTAGAAGCATTAACACCTCAGCAGTTGTACACTGCTTGGCAACAGCTTTTAATTAATTCAAGGGTTGAAATTATGATGATAGGCAGTAGTGATACAGAATCTGCCGAAGCTGTTATAAAAGAAAAATTTGCATCTATAAATCGTACTCAGCCTGATATTAATACAAAGGTAATCTCTACAGTAGATAATGTTAAAGAAATTACAGAGGAATCTGATATTGCACAGGCAAAGCTGGTAATGGGCTTTAGAGCAAACTCAAAACAGCTTTTTGATACTCCAATACCAATGACATTAACAGTTGCAATATTAGGTGGCACACCAAGCTCAAAGCTGTTCTTGAATGTTCGTGAAAAGCTAAGCTTATGCTACTATTGTGCTGCAAGATATTATAAAAATAAAGATATTATGATAATAGACAGTGGCGTTGAGAGTGAAAATGTTGAAAAAGCTATAGTTGAAATTAAAAATCAGCTTGCGTATATGCAAAAAGGAGAAATTTCCGATTTTGAAATTGATTCAGCTAAGCTTTCTACTATAAACAGATATAAAACCTCACAGGATAATATAAAAGGTATTGAAAGCTTTTATACAGGTCAATTTTTAGACAAACAAATTTTAACAGTAGATGAAATGATACAACAGCTTAACGCTGTTACAAAAGAAGATATAGTCAGTTTAGCAAAAACCATAACACTTGATACTGTTTATCTTCTAAAACCAAAGGAAGAAGGGCAGGAATAATCAATGTATAATATAGAAGAAATTAAATGCAGTAATACAGGAGATATGTATTATAAAATTCTGCATAAAAGCGGTCTTACAATTTATTTGTACCCTAAAAATGGTTTTGAGTCTACCTATGCACTTTTTGGTGCAAAATATGGCTCGATTAATACTACTTTTGAAAATGAAAAGGGAGAAACAATTGTAGTGCCAGACGGTATTGCACATTACCTAGAACATAAGCTTTTTGAAGATGAAGACGGCGATGCCTTTGCAAAATATGCAAAAACAGGTGCATCTGCTAACGCTTATACATCTTTTGACAAAACCTGTTACTTGTTTTCTTGTGCAGATAATTTTGATGAGTCATTAAAAATATTGCTTAATTTTGTACAAAATCCTTATTTTACAGATGAGTCTGTGCAAAAGGAGCAGGGAATTATAGGGCAAGAAATAAGAATGTATGATGATGACCCTAACTGGAAAGTTCTATTTAATCTTCTTGGTATTTTATATCATAACCACCCTGTAAAAATAGATATTGCAGGCACTGTAGAAACTATTGCAGAAATTACTCCTCAAAAGCTATACGATTGCTATAATGGCTTTTATAATTTGCATAATATGGCACTGGTTGTTGTTGGCGGAAATGCTAATGTTGATACTGTTATGCCATTGTGTGACAAATATTTAAAAGACGCTCCTAAAAAAGATGTAGAAAGCACATTCCCACAAGAGCCTGATGATATTGTAACAGATTATATAGAGCAACGCTTTGCAGTTACAGTTCCATTATTTTATTTAGGCTTTAAGGAAGCAGTAGATAAAGAGCGTTTAACAAATAAAGAAATGGCTGAAAGTGAAATCTTACTTTCTGCTATCTCTGATGATTTTTCTAAGTTGTATAACGATTTAGAAAATATGGAGCTAATAAACGGTACTTTTGATTGTGAACATTTTGAAGGTCCTTATTATAGTAGCGTGTTGTTTAGCGGAGAGTCAAAAGACCCTAATAAGGTTGCTGAGTATATTCGTGAATATATAAATAATATCAGAGAAACTGGTATATCAAAAGAAGACTTTGAAATAGCTAAAAAAGCGGTTTACAGTGACAGTGTTTCCTCCTTAAATAAAAATGAAACTATTGCCGGTATCATAATGGACGACGCATTTGCAGGCAGAGAAATTTTTGATTATATAGAGTGTATAAAAAATATAACTTTAGAAGATGTTAATAAAAGATTATTAAAACAGCTTGATAGCAAAAAATCTGCTTTGTCTGTTATTCTACCGTTATAAGTGAAGGAGGTTAATAAATATGTATAATGTTTCCTTCCCTGGTTTGGGCATAGATTTAGATATAAGCAATAGCCTTTCTATAGGCAATTTTACAATATATTGGTATGGTATAATTATTGCTGTTGGTCTTATTTTGGCGGTAATTTACGGTTGTGCAAATTCAAAACGTTTTGGTATAGATGCAGATAGTTTATTAAACTGTGTAATGGTAGGCGTAATTACAGGTATACTAGGTGCTAGAGCCTATTATGTAATTTTTAACTGGGACTACTATGGCTCTCATCTTGATAAAATCCTAGCTATAAACGAAGGCGGTTTAGCTATATACGGTGGTATAATAGGTGCCTTACTAGGTGGTTTAATAGTGGGAAAAATCTGTAAAATGAATCTTCCTGCTTTATTAGATGTAGCTGCTATTGGCTTTTTAATCGGTCAAGGTATAGGCAGATGGGGCAACTTCTTTAACCAAGAGGCATACGGTATAGCAACAGATTTACCTTGGGGTATGGTAAGCGAAGGTACAAATAATATTGCTGTTCACCCTTGTTTTTTATATGAATCAATTTGGTGTTTGTTAGGCGTGCTGTTATTACACCTATTTTCTCACAGCAAAATGAGAAAATACAATGGACAAATTGCAATTCTATATCTTGTTTGGTATGGCTTAGAACGTGCAATTGTTGAAACCTTGCGTACAGATAGCCTAATGATACCTGGTACAGATAATGTACGTGTATCTATGGTATTGTCTTTGATAATGGTTGTTGCAGGTATATTTATGCTTATATTCTTTAAGCTAAAGGGTCTTAATAATTTATCATTAGCAACAGCTGTTAATGACAACAATGATAATGAAACCGCAACACCTCAATCTGTTGCTTCTACATTGGGATTAGATGATGTAGCCGAAAACACAAATGATGAAGTAACTAACGAAAAATCCCAAATAAATGAATCTGAGAAAACAGAAGAAGAAATAGATGTTGATAGCATCTTAAATGATGTAAAAAAATACACAGAATAAAAAGGAGAAAATAAAATGGCACAGATAATTGACGGAAAATTAGTATCAGCTAGCGTAAAACAGCAGGTAGCAGACCAATGTGCAGAACTACTTGCAAAAACAGGTAAAAAACCAGGCTTGGCTGTTATTATAGTAGGCGATGATCCTGCTTCAAGAGTATATGTAAATAACAAAAAGAAAGCTTGCGAGCTAGTTGGATTTATGTCAAAGGAATACGCTTTACCTGCTGAAACAACACAGGAAGAGTTAAATCAGCTTGTACAACAGCTTAATAATGATAGTGATATTAACGGTATTTTATGTCAGCTTCCATTACCAAAGCATTTAGACGAAAAAGCAATTATAGAAGCAATTAGTCCGGCTAAAGATGTAGATGCTTTCCACGCTGTAAATGTAGGTAAGATTATGATAGGCGACTACGACTTTTTACCTTGTACTCCAGCAGGTGTTATGGAGCTATTAAGCTATTATAATATTTCTATCGAGGGCAAGCAGTGTGTTGTTCTTGGCAGAAGTAATATTGTAGGTAAGCCAATGAGTATGTTGCTATTACATAAAAATGGTACTGTTACAGTTTGCCATAGTCGTACAAAGGATTTAGCACAGGTTTGTAAGAGTGCAGATATTTTAGTAGCTGCTGTTGGTATTCCAAAATTCGTTAAAGCGGATATGGTAAAAGAGGGAGCAGTTGTTATTGATGTTGGTATAAATCGTGATGAAAACGGTAAACTATGCGGAGATGTAGACTTTGAGCAGGTAGAGCCATTGTCATCATATATTACACCTGTACCAGGCGGTGTAGGTCCAATGACTATTGCAACACTTATGAAAAATACACTTACAGCATTTAAACTACAAAACAATCTATAATATTAATTAATATTTAAAAAGAGGACCTTTGCCCACAAGCAAAAGTCCTCTAAATTTTTTCTATTATAATAAATCTGCAATATCGTAAATAAGCTTTTCGGTTTTCTCCCAACCAAGGCAAGGGTCTGTAATTGATTTACCATAAATACATTCGCCTATTTTCTGGGCACCGTCCTCAATATAGCTTTCAATCATAAGTCCCTTAACCAGCTTTTTTACATCAGCATCGTGTCTGCAACTGTGCAAAATTTCCTTTGAAATTCTAATTTGTTCAAGATGTTTTTTACCTGAGTTAGAATGGTTAGTGTCAACAATAACCCCTGGATTTTTAAGGTTGTATTTGTTGTATGCCTCGCAAAGGTTAACTAAATCCTCATAATGGTAATTAGGCTGTGGTTGACCATGCTTATTTACATATCCACGCAAAATAGCATGTGCACAAGGATTTCCCATTGTGTTAACCTCCCAGCCACGGTAGATAAATGTGTGTTTATGCTGTGCAGCTGTTATTGAGTTCATCATAACAGAAATATCACCACTGGTAGGATTTTTCATACCTACAGGAATATCTAAACCACTGGCTGTTAGTCTATGCTGTTGATTTTCTACAGAACGAGCACCAATTGCTACATAAGCAAGTAGGTCGTTAAGGTATCTGTAATTTTCAGGATAAAGCATTTCATCTGCACAAGAAAAACCTGTTTCTTTTAACGCACGAATATGAAGCTCTCTTATAGCTACAATACCTTTTTGCATATCAGGCTTTTCAGTAGGGTTAGGCTGATGTAACATTCCTTTATATCCATCACCTGTTGTACGTGGTTTGTTGGTATAAATTCTTGGTATAATATAAATTTTGTCACTAACCTTGTCCTGTACCTTGCGTAAACGAGAAATATAATCTATAACACTATCCTCGTTATCTGCTGAACATGGTCCTATAATCAGTACAAACTTGTTAGAATTACCTGTAAAAATATCCTTTATTTCTTCCGCTCTTTGTTGAACAATCTTTGCTATATCGTCAGAAACAGGGTATTGCTCCTTTATTTCCTTTGGAATAGGCAATTTTCTTTCAAAAATCATATTCATATAATTATCTTCTTTCTCTATTTTGACTAGGCATTATATTTAAAGCAATTATTATTATACATTTTTTACAAATTTTTGCAAGCAGTCCGAAAGTGTTTAGCATAAATATATTATAGTTGTAAATTTTTGTATATTAAATTTCGTTATTAATCTCTTGTATAAAATGTTGAGCGACCATTACCGTGACGCACCAGTAAACCTTCTTGAACTAACTTTTTCAAAGCATTTTCAATAGATGCTTTTCCGATAGTTGGGCATAGTTCAAGTATATCTGATTTTGTAAATTTACCGATTTTGTTCATTACGGCAGTTTTTACAATATCATAAGAAGATTGTTTTTTACCCACAATATTTATACGTTCTTCAAATTCTCTATATGATGCTAGAATTGTCTGTAGTAAATATTTAATAAAAGGGGAGGGGTCCTCTACACCCTCGTTCCAACTATTTTGACACGCACTAAGTGCATTATAATATAAAGCTTTGTTTTTAGCGATTTTACTTTCTAAAGAAATATATCTTCCAATCAAGTAGTTGGAACGGTACAAAAGTAATGTAGTTAATAAACGACTCATTCTTCCGTTGCCATCGTTAAAAGGATGTATACATAAAAAGTCGTGAATAAAAGTTGGAATTAATATAAGTGGGTCAACTTCCTGTGTGTCTATTATACGATTATAGCTTTCACAAATTTTATCTATTGCCTCTGGTGTTTCGTATGGGGCAAGGGGAGTAAAAAGAATAAAACTGTTACCGTTTATATCAGTTGAACTAATATAGTTTTGTGTGTTTTTAAAGTTACCACCAATATTTTTTTCAGAATATTTGTAAAGGTCACGGTGTAATTGAAGAATATAGCTGGAGCTAACAGGAATATACTCATAATTTTCGTGTATAGTATTTAAAACATCACGATAACCGATAATTTCTTTTTCATCACGGTTTTTAGGTGTAGTTTTATCTAAACAAAGTTGTTTTAATCTAGTATTGGTAGTTCGTATACCCTCAATTTCATTTGAAGCTTCCGTACTTTGTGTTATCGCAATTTCTACTAACCTTTCAAGCTGTGTAGGCTGCTGTTTTAAGTATAATTCTTGACGACCTTTGTGTTCGTGTATTTGAGCTACTAGCCCTAATATTTCATTATCCCAACATCTATTTATTAAATTTGAATAATCAAAATTACGCATAAAATCACCTATTAATAATATTATCACCTAAATTCTACTAAATATTAGGGGATAAGTCAACTGTAAATAGACTTACCCTATTTCAATTAATACATAGCTTCTATAACAAGCTTATATATCATTTATAAAACACCAACAATATTATAATTGTAAATTTTTGTATTTGCTTGAAGAAAAGGTCTGTTTATGTTATTATTAAATGAACAGTATTAAGATTGGAGTCGTTATATATTGCGAAAGATAAATGAAATTAAAAATATAGATAGTGAGTATATTCCAATGGTGGCTCAGGTTATGGAGGCACGCAAAAGAGGTCGTACTCCTTTAGCCTATGTTCGTACCTATGGTTGTCAGCAAAATGTAGCCGACAGCGAGCAAATTAAGGGTTTATTAGAACAAATGGGCTACGATTTTACAGAAACTCCTGACGATGCCGACTTTATTTTATTTAATACCTGTGCAGTACGAGAGCACGCAGAGGACAGAGTATTTGGTAATGTTGGTGCATTAAAATCATTAAAAAGAAAAAATCCGTCAATACTTATAGCATTATGTGGTTGTATGATGGAGCAAGAGCATATTGCAAACCGCATTTATAAAAGCTTTCCTTTTGTAGGATTGGTTTTTGGTACAAACTATATACATCAACTACCTGAAATGCTTTATAAATGTCTTGTAAACGGTAAGCGTCTTGTATGTCGTGGTAATGAAGATACTGCTATTTATGAAAATATCCCAACTCGTCGAGATGGCACTTTTAAAGGCTGGTTGCCAATAATGTATGGTTGTGATAATTTTTGTACATACTGTATAGTACCGTATGTAAGGGGAAGAGAGAGAAGTCGTAATCCTCAGTACATTCTAAAAGAAGCAAAAGAGCTTATTACTTCTGGTTATAAAGATATTACTTTGCTTGGTCAAAATGTAAATTCCTATGGTAAAGGTTTAGCAGAGGACTCTAAAATGACCTTTGCACAGCTAATCTCAGAAATAGATAAAATAGAGGGTGACTACTGGTTAAGATTTATGACCTCACACCCTAAGGATTGCTCAAAAGAACTAATAGATGCTATTGCAGACAGCAAGCATATTTCAAAGCATTTACATTTGCCATTCCAAAGCGGTAGCGATAGAATTTTAAAGCAAATGAATCGTCATTATGACAGAGAAAAGTATTTAGAAATTATACGATATGCTAAAGAGAGAATACCTGATGTTTCTCTAACCAGCGATATTATTGTAGGCTTCCCTGGTGAAACCTATGAAGATTTTAAGGAAACTCTTTCACTGGTAGAAGAAGTAGGTTTTACTTCTCTATTTACCTTTATTTATTCACCAAGAGAGGGTACACCGGCATCAAAAATGCCCGACCCAATTTCTTATGAAGAAAAAAATAAGTGGTTCCAAGAGCTTCTTGCACTACAGGAAAGTATATCTGCAAAGCGTTGTGCAAATATGGTAGGCAATACCTATAAAGTTCTTGTAGAGGGCTTTACCAATAAAGAGGGCGTACTGCAAACAAGAACATCAGGAAACATTATAGTTGAGGTTCACGGTGATGAGTCTTTAATAGGCACATTCCAAACTGTAAAAATAACAGAGGCACGCAACTGGATACTAAGAGGTCAATTTATTTGATTATAAATATTAATAAAAAACGGAGGAAATCAAAATGGATATGATTCAACTAGCTAGAGAAATCGGCAAAGAAATTCAAAAAGACCAGTCATATTTGGCTGTAAAAGAGGCAGAGAAGGCTTGCGACAACGACACAGCTTTGCAGGACGAGATTGCACAGTTCAATATGAAGAGAATGACTCTTAATCAAGAGGCAACAAAGCAAGAGCGTGACGAAGCTAAAATAGCTAAGCTAAATGAAGAGCTAAGAGCTTGCTATGAAAAGGTTATGGAAAACCCAAATATGACAGCGTTTAACAATGCTAAAACAGAGCTAGACAACAAGCTAAAGCACATTATCGACATTATTACAATGAGTGCAGAGGGTGCAGACCCTGAAACAGTTGACCAGCAAAGCTCTTGCAGCTGCGACTGTTCAACTTGTGGCGGATGTCACTAATATTTATAAAATAATTTAAAAAATAGTAATACTAAGCCTCTTAAAGGCTTGGTATTGCTGTTTTATGCTTATACTACTGTTAAATGAAAATGTATATTCGCTTTTGTTTAAGAGTAGTATAAAAATTTTAAAGGCTGGTGAAAATAATGGCAGAGCTTTCGCCTATGATGAGGCAGTATTTGCAGATAAAAGAACAAAATAAAGATAGTATTGTATTTTTCAGACTTGGCGATTTCTACGAAATGTTTTTTGATGATGCAAAGCTTGCATCGAAAGAGCTGGAGCTTACTTTAACAGGTCGTGATTGCGGTCAGGCAGAGCGTGCACCTATGTGCGGTGTGCCTTTTCATAGTAGCGAAGCATACATAGCAAGACTTGTGGCTAAGGGTTATAAAGTAGCTATATGCGAGCAAGTAGAAGATCCTGCCACTGCAAAAGGTCTTGTAAAAAGAGATATTATCCGTGTTATCACCCCAGGCACCGTTACCGAAAGCAGTATGCTTGACGAGGGCATAAACAATTATATTTGCTGTGTTTATACAGTAAATCAAAGTATTGGCATTTGTTATTGTGATATATCAACAGGCGAATTTGCAGGCACTTTATTAAAAGGCGAAGACGTAGCTTCTCTGTTAAAAAATGAGCTTGGTAAAATAAATCCCAGAGAAATTCTTATTGGTGGCGATACTGTTAAAATTAAGCAACTGGCTGTATTTATAAAAGATAAGCTATCAGCAGGGGTTGAACTATTAAATGATGATAAATTTAATTACGAAATCTGCAAGGCTGTTATAGCAGAAAAATTTGGGGAGCAGGTTGTAACTCAAATTGAAGAAAAAGCCTATAATATAACTCTGTGCAGTGCAGGAGCATTAGTTGATTATTTAAAAACAACTCAAAAAAATGGTCTAGAACGTCTTAGAGAATTTGTAGTATATTCAGACACACAGTATATGGCTATTGATTTTAACACTCGCAGAAATTTAGAGCTTATCGAAACTATGCGAAATAAAGAAAAGCGTGGCTCTTTACTATGGGTACTTGATAAAACAAAAACCTCTATGGGCAAAAGATTAATCCGTTCTTGGATAGAACAACCATTAGTAAGCTGTGGTGTTATTATAAAACGCCAAAATTCTATAGAAGAACTTGTTAATAATACTATGCTAAGGCTAGAACTAACCGAGGCATTACAAGGTATATTAGATATGGAGCGTTTAATGACCCGTATAGTTTACGGAACATCAAACGCACGAGAGTTGCGTTCTTTATGCAGTGCAACCGAAAAAATTCCTAATGTAAAAATGGTACTTTCCACAGCAACAGCATCAATGCTAAAAGAAATTTATAATGGTATAGATATTCTTGAAGATGTTTACCAAACAGTTAGCTCTGCCATTGTAGAAGAACCACCCTTCAGTGTGCGAGAGGGAGGTATGATTAAACAGGGCTATAACCAAGAGCTTGATTTAGTTGTTGCTGATATGAATAACTCATCTGAAATTCTTGCTAATTTAGAGGCACAGGAAAAGGAGAAAACAGGCATACCAAAGCTAAAGGTAGGCTATAACCGAGTTTTTGGATATTATATCGAGGTTTCAAACTCCTTTAAAAATCAAGTGCCGGATACATATATAAGAAAACAAACTCTATCAAATTGCGAACGCTATATAACACAGGAATTAAAGGTTATCGAGGGCAGAATATTAGGTGCAAAGGAAAAATCAGTAGCATTAGAATATAAACTTTATGAAGAGGTTAGAAACTTTGTTGCTTCTAATCTATCACGAGTACAATCAACAGCCGAAAATATAGCCAAGCTTGATGTTTTATGTTCTCTTGCTAATGTAGCATCAGACAACCGCTATTGCAAGCCTGATATAAATGTTAAAGGGGTATTGGAGTTAAAAGGAAGTCGTCACCCTGTTGTAGAACAGCTGTTAAAGGATACTCTATTTGTTCCTAACGATGTAAAGCTGGATAAAGAAGATAACAGAACAGCTATTATAACAGGCCCTAATATGGCTGGTAAGTCAACATATATGCGTCAGGTTGCACTTATAGTTTTAATGGCACAAATGGGTGGATATGTTCCTGCTGACTATGCAAATGTTGGCATAGTAGATAAAATATTTACAAGAGTGGGTGCATCAGACGATTTAGCTTCCGGTCAATCTACTTTTATGGTAGAAATGCACGAGGTAGCTAACATTATTAAAAATGCAACTTCCGACAGCCTACTTATATTAGATGAAATCGGCAGAGGCACCTCTACCTTTGACGGTATGAGCATTGCTCGTGCTGTTTTAGAATATGTAAGCGACAAGCGTAAGATAGGTGCAAAAACATTATTTGCAACTCATTATCACGAGCTTACCGTTATGGAGGAGCTTTTAGACGGTGTTAAAAACTACAATATTGCAGTAAAGAAAAATGGTGACGATATTACTTTTCTACGCAGAATTATTCAGGGTGGTGCAGATAAAAGCTATGGTATAGAAGTAGCAAAGCTTGCTGGAATACCTGAATGGGTTATAAAACGAGCAAAGGATATTCAAAAGGAATACGAAAAGGGTACAGGTGAAAATATTAACATTGTAAAGAAAAAACAACCTGTACAGGATACAATGCAAATGACATTATTGGGCAACCCTGTAGATGAAGAAATTATTGCAGAGCTACAATCCTGCGACTTAAACACCATAACTCCTATAGAAGCTATCAATATGCTATATAAATTAAAAGCAAAAGCAGATAACAGATAATAAATAACTTACATTACAAGGAGGTAAAGCCTGTGGGCAGAATAAATGTACTTGACAAAAATACAGCAGAGTTAATAGCAGCAGGTGAAGTGGTTGAAAGACCAGCCTCTGTTGTAAAAGAGCTTCTTGAAAATTGTATAGATGCAAAATCAACTGCAATTACAATAGAGATAAAAAATGGTGGCGTAAAATATATACGTATAACAGACAATGGTACAGGTATTCTAAAAGAAGATGTACCAAAAGCTTTTTTACGCCACGCAACAAGTAAAGTTGCAACAGCAATAGATTTAGATAAAATAGCAACCCTTGGTTTCCGTGGTGAAGCCTTAGCTTCTGTTTGTGCAGTTGCTAAGGTGCAGTTAATTACTAAACATACAGATGACGAAATAGGCACCCAGTACGAAATTCAAGCAGGTGAAGAAGTCAGCTATAACGATGCAGGTTGCCCACAAGGTACAACAATAATTGTTCGTGACCTATTTTATAATATTCCTGCACGAATGAAGTTTCTAAAAAAAGATGTAACCGAGGGTAACGCAATAGCTAATATAATTGATAAGCTTGCACTTTCTCATAGCGAAATTGCCTTTACCTTTATTCGTGACGGTAAACAGGTGTTAAAAACAAGTGGCGACGGTAATCTTAAATCAGCAATTTACTCTGTTTATGGTAAAGAGTTTGTAAGCAAGCTTATACCTGTAGATTATTCCCTAAATGGTGTACAGGTTAAGGGTTATATTTCTAAGCCTGAATTTGCCAGACCAAACAGAAATATGCAGAACTTTTTTATAAATGGAAGATTTATAAAATCACTTACAACTGCTAAAGCTTTAGAAGAAGCCTTTAAAGGTAGCATAATGGTAGGAAAAATGCCATCTTGTGTTTTAAATATAGCTATTCCTTTTGAAACCGTAGATGTTAATGTTCATCCGGCAAAAACAGAGGTGCGTTTTATTAACGAGCGACCTATATTTGATGCAGTTTATCACGGTGTGAAAACAGCCTTGCTAAAGGGCGATACTGCTAAGGTTATAAGCCTAAAGCCTGCTGATAATATCCCACACAAACAACCAAAGCCATTTACCTTTGAAAATACACCATATTCTGTTAAACCACAGCAATCAGAACAGCTTACCTTTATTGGTAGTGCTTTGGGTAAACAAGAAAGGGAAGATACCCAAAATATAAATAACTCCAATAAAGTAACTATAAATACAGATAAAAAAATAGATACTTCAACTTTTGATACAAAGGTTAAAGAAAGCACTGATGTAATAAATGATGAACCTAAACTTTTTATACCAAAAGCAAAGCCTTTTGTAAAAACGGAAAGCTTATTAAATACATCAGTAGTTCACGATAGTAAAACCGAAAATAGCTATTTAGGCAATAAAGCATCTAAGTCACAAGTAACAAAGACTATAAATGCTCTAAATACATTGAATAGTGTTGAAATACCAAATAATGAAACACTACTTACAGAAAAAACTATTGAAGAAGATGTTTTATCAGTTAGTACCTCTAATACGGAAGAAACAACAAAGACTACTTCTGCAATTTCAGAAATCTCAACTAACGTTGAAGAACAATCAGTTAATAACTATGAAAGCACTAATAACAATAATCAAAAAAATAACATAGAAGATATATTTGATTGTGATAATCAATTAAAATATTTAGGCGAAGCCTTTGCCACTTACATAATTGTGCAAAAGGGCAAGGATAAAATTATGTTTATAGATAAGCACGCCGCCCACGAGCGTATTATTTATGAAAAGCTTAAAAAAGAAAAAGGTAAGGGCTATATGCAGTGCTTACTTGCACCTATAGTAGTTACTTTACCAAAGGACGAGTATAATGCGTTAATTGAAAACACTCAGCTTTTAGCAGAGTATAATTTTGATATTAACGATTTTGGCAATGGTAAAGTGGCAGTGCGTGGTGTGCCCCAATATGTAGATAATTGTAATGTAGAAGATATGATTACAGAAATCGCAAATAATTTACTTGAAAAGAAAATAGATATAAACACAGAGCAAATGGACTGGATATACCACAGTATTTCTTGTCGTTCTGCAATTAAAGCAGGGAATATAAATTATGAACAAGAGCTAATGGAAATAGCAAAAATTGTGGACAACAACGAAAGTATTCGCTATTGCCCTCACGGTAGACCTGTTTGCTTTGTTCTTACAAAATATGAACTTGAAAAACAGTTTGGCAGGGTGTGATAATTTGTTTAATAATTCCCAAAATAAAATACCACTAATAGTTGTATGCGGACCAACTGCCTCGGGTAAAACAGGGTTAGGAATAGAACTTGCTAAAAAATATAATGGCGAGGTTGTTTCCGCAGACTCTATGCAGATTTATATGGGTATGGATATAGCTACAGCAAAGCCAACCCCACAAGAAATGAAGGGTGTAACTCATAACCTTATAAGCTATGTGCAACCAACCGAAAGCTACAGCGTTGCCCAATATGTGGAAGAAGCACATAAGGTTATAAAAGATATATACAATCGTGGCAAAACACCTATTTTAGTTGGCGGTACAGGCTTGTATATAAATTCTCTTGTTAATAATATAGAATTTGGTAAAGAAAATTCCTCTGATGAAATAAGAGAACAACTATATAAAAAGCTTGAAGCACAGGGGGCAGAAAGCTTACTTCAACAGCTTGCAGAGTTCGACCCACAGTCGGCTCAGCGTTTAGGCACAGCAAATCATCGCCGACTTATAAGAGCTATAGAAATTTATTTAACTACAGGTAAAACAATGACACAGCATATAGCAGAGTCAAAGCTTATACCTACTCCATATAACGATGTTCGCATAGGATTATCTTGCAAAGACAGAGAAAACCTCTACAATAAAATAAATCTGCGTGTAGATTTAATGGTAGAGCAAGGCTTATTAGAGGAAGCAGAAAATTTTAGAAATCAAGCATATTCCAACACAGCTGTAAAGGCAATAGGATATAAAGAGCTAGAGCCATATTTTAATGGTTCTCTTACATTAGCACAGGCGTTAGAAAATTTAAAAAGAGAAACCAGACGCTATGCAAAACGACAATTAACTTGGTTTAGACGAGATGAAAAAATTAATTGGATATTAACTGACACTATGACAAAGCAACAGGTATTACACAACGCAGTTGATATTATTGATAATAGCGGTGTTATTAAATAAAAAATTGTAAGGTGATAAATTTGAAAAAAACAAATAAGCTAACATATATTATTCCCATAATTATTGCAGCTGTATTAATATATTTTGCCGTGTCTATGCTAACTACAAGCTTTTCTATGGTATATGTAGAGGCGGCACAGTATGCAACGGTTACTAAAAAAACAGCATCAGATGCTTATATTCTTCGTGCTGAAAGTTATATTACCAACGACCAAGCTGGTATTATATGCTACAATATAAAAGACGGTGAAAAAGTATCCGCCGGCGGTGTTATTGCAACAATTTATGAAAGTGAAACAGATGTTATTAATGTAACAAAAATCAACGAACTTAACGAAGAAATTAATAATTTAAAAAAGCTTAATTCTATGTCACAGGTTTTAGGTGTTTCGCTTGAATCTATTAATAAATCTCTAAATAAAAATCTAACAGATTTTATATCAGATATTAATAATAATCATTTTTCAAGTGTATCTGAGGATATTAATAAACTGCTTTACTCACTAAATGAAAAACATATTGTTACAGGTGTAGTTACAGATTTTAACGACAGAATAAAATTGCTTGAAGAAGAAAAAAATCAACTTCAACAAGCGGTATCTCCTGCAATAGGAAAAATTGTTACCCCTGTAGCAGGTGTATTTACAACTCAGATTGACGGTAAAGAAACCTTATACGACTATAGCAAAGGTGCTCAAATAACCTATAACGGGGTAAAAAATGCAATAGAAACAAATGCTTCCGAAATTCCTTCAAATGCAGTTGGTAAAATAATTTCAGATGTTAACTGGTACATTTGTTGCCCAATGACACAAAAAGAAGCCAGTGAGTTTAAGGAGCTAAGCGGATTAATAGATATTGAAATCCCTTTTGTATCAGCCAACCAACTATCTGCAAGGGTTAAAGCTGTAAATGATGATGAAAAAACAGGCAATTCTGTTGTTGTTTTAGAATGTGAAAATATGAACAGCACTCTGGCGAAAATCCGAACCGAGAAAGTAGAAATTGCAGTTAAAACTTATTCAGGTATAAAAGTGCCATTATCTGCTATACACAAGGATAAAGTCGCTATCACAACAGATAATTCGGACGGTACAGTTAATACAAAGGAAAAAACAGTAAACGGTGTGTACATTCTATATGGCAACGAGCTTAAATTCAGAGAGATAGTAAAATTGTATCAAGAGGGCAATTACGCTATTTGCGATACTGATGTAGAAAACGAAAAGCTGTATAGCGATACTACAGTAGAGCTATACGATAAAATTGTAACGGAGGGTACAAATTTATATGCAGGAAAAATTGTTAAGCAATCAACAGAAGTTGAATGATATAAATTATAATTACCATAAAATAGAGGAAGAAATTGCAAAGGCGGCTCAATCAAGTGGCAGAACAAGAGAAGATATTACCTTTTTGGCAGCAACAAAAACTGTAGAGCCTCAATATATTAACTACGCAATTAGTCTTGGTTTAAAGTATATTGGTGAAAACAAGGTGCAAGAGCTATTGTCAAAATATGATGAATACAATCTTAATGATTGCACACTGCAATTTATTGGACATTTGCAAAGTAATAAGGTTCGTCAAATTGCAGACAAGGTAAATATGATTCAGTCTGTAGACAGCTTAAAGCTGGCACAAGAAATTGCAAAGCAAAGCCAAAAGCATAATAAAGCTATGGATATTCTGTTAGAGGTAAATATTGGCGACGAAGAAAGCAAATCAGGTACGTCTATTAATCAAGTAGAAGAGCTTTGTTGTCAGATAAGCCAATTACAGGGTGTAAATATAAAAGGTCTAATGACAATACCACCAATTTGTGAAACAACAGCCCAAATTTCAAGATATTTTTCTGATATGTACAAGTTGTTTATTGACATTAAGGGTAAAAAGATAGATAATGTTAGTATGGATATTCTATCTATGGGTATGTCATCAGACTATGCCGAGGCTATTAAGTGCGGTGCCAATATGGTAAGAATAGGTTCTTCTTTGTTTGGTGCCAGAATATATAAATAAATTCAAATCGGAGGGGTGTCAATGGCAGGATTTATGAAATCCGTAAAAAATCTTTGGAATGTTCCCGAAGAGTTTGAAAATGACGGATACGAAAACGAAAATCGTAATCACAAAGCTAGTCATAGAGAAAAAAGAAACAATGACGAAACGCAAAGCAGAAGAAATAAGCACTATAACGAAGCTTCTTATGATGAAGATTATAGCTATAATAATGTAGAGGATACATACACTGAAAAAAGATATTCCCAAAAGACTGATTACACAGCGGAGGATTTTTTTGGTAACAAAAACTCCAACAAAGTGCTTAATATAAACGCTACAACAAGACTTCAGGTTGTTTTGTTTAAACCAACAAGCTTTGGCAATGATGTTACAACAATAGCCGAAGAATTAAAAAAATCGCATACAGTGTTGCTTAATTTTGAAGAAACTCCAAGAGATGAGTCAAAGCGAATAGTAGACTTTATTTGCGGTTGTGCGTTTTTTAGCGACGGTAAGGTTCAGCGTGTAGCTAAAAATATATTTCTTGTTACGCCAAACGATGTTGAGTTTATTGGTAACAGCTTGCTGGACGAATTGCAAAGCAATGGCTTGCAAATAGATTATTAAGCTATGACAAGCGAGGATAATCTACTTTTAGCAAGGCTTAACGACTGTATAAATAGCTCTCAGAAAAAACAATTTCCGTCTTTTATAGGATTTTTAACAGAGCACGAAGCCTCAGTTGCGTTACAATATCTAAATAAACAACAAACAGGTAGCTATAAGCTTTATGGCGGGTATCCAAATGCAGAGCGTTGTGTTTTAGGTATTTCTCATCATAATGCAGAAATCGAGGATTATTATTATCCTGTATCAGGTGTTTCGTTCTCATATAAAAAGGAGTTTGCATTAACTCACCGTGATTTTTTAGGTTCATTTATGGGCTTAGGAATAAAGCGAGAAACAATTGGCGATATATTAACAGGCTCAGGGTATTCCGTTGCCTTTATTAAGGACGATATAAAAGACTATCTATTGTCGCAAATTACAAAAATAGGCAATGTTGGCGTAACTATAGAAGAATGGGACGGTTACACACTGCCTGTTGTTGATAATCGTAAAGTTTTAGGTTGCACTGTTTCTTCACCTAGATTAGACGGTGTAGTTTCAGCTGTAATCCCATTAAGCAGAGAAAAAGCCGCATCTGCAATAAAACAGGGGCTTGTGTTTGTTAATGGAATAGCTGTGTGCAATGTTAGCTATACAGTTAAAGAGCAGGATAAAATTTCAGTAAGAGGAAAAGGTAAGTTTATAGTCAGTGAGTTTTCCGGTACTACTAAAAAAGGAAGATTAAAGCTGACTGTTGAAAAATATATATAATTATTAGAGGTGAATGTTACTATGATTAGTATTGAGGAAGTAAAGAACTTAGAGTTTAAAAAGGGTGTAAGAGGCTATAATACTGAGGAAGTAGATAGCTTTGTTGATAAGGTTGTAGCTACACTGGAGCAAAATAGAAAAGAAAAAATAGACCTTGTAAAGAAATTAGACATTCTTGCAAAAAGAATTGAGCAGTATAGAAAAGACGAAGAAAATGTTCGTGGTGCATTAATAAACGCTGAAAAGGTTAAGGGCACTGCTGTAAAAGAGGCAGAGGGCAAAGTTGCCGCAATGCTTGAGGAAGCAAAGGCAGAGGCTAAGCGTATAGTATATGATGCAAATATGAGCGTTGTAGAGCAGAAGAATAACTATCTAAAGCTACAGGCTGATGCTGTTGTTTTAAGAGAACAGTTGTTAGAAACATATAACAATCATATAAGAATGTTAGAGGATTTACCAACTTCTGCTGATATCGGTCAAAAAAAGGTAGAGCTAGACCAAAAGTATCCTACAGCCCCAGTACCTGTAGTACCAAAAGCAGAAGTGAATGAACCTGTAGCAGAGGAAGTTGCTTCTGAGGATATGACAGATATTAGTGCACAGGTATAATTTACATAAAAATAAGTGGTGTGTCACAGATACACCACTTTTTTGCAGATTTAATTAACTTTAGGAGATAGTATATGATAATTGCTTTTGTAGTGGCTGTATTGCTTGCAATAGGTGACCAGCTTATTAAGTTGTTAGTAGTAAACACATTAAAAACAGGTGATACAGTAAGTATTTTAAACGGACTTGTAGAGTTTTTTTATTGCGAAAATGAAGGTATGGCATTTGGTATGTTGCAAAACGGAAGATGGCTATTTGTTACTTTTACTCTTGCAATTATTATAGGTCTTGTAGTTTATACAGTAAAAACAAAGCCACAAAGTAAGTTTTTCATTGCCTCTTTATCACTTATAATAGGCGGAGGACTTGGAAATCTTATAGACAGAATTTTCTATGGCTATGTAATAGATTATATTCAGCTTTCTTTCTTTAGTCCTGTTTGTAACTTCGCAGATTATTGCATAACAGCAGGTACGGTAATGCTTGTTATATATGTGTTATTCTTTTCATCATCAGATGAAGATAAAAACTCATCTAATGAACCTGAAAAACTAAAGGCAGAATAAGTATGGAACAGTTTACTTTTGTTATAGACGAAACCAAAAAGGGAATAAGGGCAGATAAATTTTTATCTGATAATATAGCCGATATAACTCGCTCTGCTTTACAAGGATATATTGAAGACGGAAGCTTAACAGTTAATGGTAAAGAAATAAGCAAAAACTATAAAACCAAAACAGGGGATACTATAGTTGTACAAATACCTGACCCTGTTCCTTTGGAAGCTGTTGCAGAGAATATACCGCTAGATATTATTTATGAGGATAATGACCTTATTGTGGTAAATAAACCTAAAGGAATGGTTGTTCACCCTGCAGCAGGCAATTATACAGGTACATTAGTTAATG
>JAXJTR010000137.1:0-12696 GCA_036309465.1 Acutalibacteraceae bacterium | reverse complement strand
GCATTTACCCATTCAAATTGTACAACCGTGGCGTTGCTTATGGTTCAAATTCCATATACTACAACAAAGGCACAAGAACACTTAATTCTTCATTTATATTACCTTCTGTACTTGTTGCCGAGGGCGGTAGATACAAATTTAACTTTGAAAAATCTACAGGTAGATTATTCATACACAGAGTATAACTTAAAATTTAATTATAGGCGTTAGCTAATTTTAGTTACAGAAAACCTCCCTTGTCTTGAGAAATAGACAAGGGAGGTTTTTAGCTGATTTTATGATTTGTACAAATTATTTACAAATATTATTTAATATCGTTTTGTGGTTGAAATATTGCCTTAACCTTTTCTACACGTTGTTCGGTTACTTCTGTAACGATAAATTTTAGTCGGTTTTTATATTCAAAGCTATCACCAGGCTGTGGGATATCTCCCATATTTTCCATAACCCAACCACCTACAGAAATACTGTCGCTTACAATATAATCTTCACGCAAACCAAAAAGTTCAAGCATAGCATATATATTCATATCTCCACTAAGGTAATAGGTGTTGTCGCTTATTTTGCTATAAAGAGGCATTTCTACTTCATCTTCATCCCAAATATCACCAACAATTTCCTCAAGTAAATCTTCCATTGTAACAATACCAAGAGTTCCGCCGTAATCATCTGTAACAACCGCTATGTGTAACTTTTCCTTTTTAAACTCTGTTAAAACTTCTGACAATATTTTTGTTTTGTAAACAAAAAAGGCAGGCTTCATTAGCTTTTTTATATCAGGTTTGCTTGTGTTTAGTAGGGCTTCAAGGTAATCTCTGGAATATAAAATACCAACAATATTATCAATACCGTCTTTATACACCGGAATCCTTGAATAGCGTTCTTTTAGAATTATTTGCTTAATTACATCATTTTTTTCGTTTATATTTATAGCTGTTATATCAACTCGTGGAGTTAAAATATCTTGAACAGTTTTTTCGTCAAAATCTAATGCAGACTGTACAAGCTCTCGTTCTTGTTGCTCCAGTACACCTTCTTGTTGGCTTGTTCCTATTAATACCTTTAATTCATCTTCTGTAACTGATGGTTGTGCTGTGCCTTTATTAAAGAGCTTTAATGCAACAGTTTTTAGTGAAACAAAGAAAATTACAAGAGGTGTTAAAACTGTCATAAGAATCAGTAAAGTTTTAGCTGTTGCAAGGCACAATGCTTCCGGTTTTTCTTTAGCAATACATTTTGGTATAATTTCACCAAACGTTAAAACTAAAAGTGTTACTGCACCGGTACTTATTGCCGCACCTGCATCACCAAATAAATTTATACATAAAACTGTTGCAACTGATGAACAGCCTATGTTTACAATATTGTTTCCTATTAAAATAGAGGTTATTGCTTTGTCATAGTTTTCAACAATCTTTAAAGCATTTTGAGCTTTTTTATTACCTCGCTCTGCACTATGTTTTAATCTTACTGTACTTACAGTTGAAAAAGCGGTTTCTATCGACGAGAAAAAAGCCGATAGCATTATGCAAACAACCATAATACAAAGCATTATTATGTTTCCGGTATCCAAATAAGTTCACTCCTAAAAAAATATCCAATACATTCTATCACAGATTATTATTTTATTCTATATGTTTTAGAAAATTTTACATTCATTTTAAAGTGTAATATAAAGTATTAGTGAAAAAAACTTTGTTGAAAATTTATGTTTCTTATAATATTTCATTAACATTATTATTTGAAATTTCAATAAATATAACAGGGTATAGCAAAGTAAATAAAGAAAAATATATAAATTATCAACATAAATGCTTAAAAAAATTTATGACTAATATGAAAATTTTTTAATATTTGATTTGATATTAATTACTTTTATGGTATAATAGCTTAGAATATGTAAAAAGGTAAGTGTGCCTTTTTGTGTTTAGTTTTATGTTTGGTATATATAGATAAAAGGGGTTTAATAATGACAGACCTGCATTCTCATATTTTATATGGTGTAGATGACGGTTCTGAAACCATAGAAATGACATTAGAAATGTTATCAATGGCAAGTAAGACAGGAACCAGACACCTAGTGTTTACACCGCATTGTAACATACCGGGAGGATACGAAAATTATATAAATGATGTTATAGTAGGAAGATTTGAAAAAGTAAAAAGAGAAATACGCCGAAATAATATAGATATAAATGTATATTTAGGTATGGAGGTATTTGGAACACTTGATATTTGTCCATTGATAGATATGGGTGCTATTATTACTTTGAATAAATCACGATATATGTTGATAGAGTTTGATTTTGGTGAAGACCCTGCTGTAATAAGTGAAATATTGGCAAGGGTGCATAGTATGGGAATAACTCCTGTTATGGCACATCCTGAAAGATACATAGCTGTACAGCAATATCCATTAATGGTGTTCGACTGGGTAACAAGTGGTTGTTTAATGCAATTAAATCGTGGCAGTGTTACAAGCAAATTTGGTCAATTGGTAAAGGATACCGCAATATTTTTACTTAATCATAATTTAATTCACGTATGTGCAAGCGATGCTCACAAGCCTTATGCAAGAACCCCTGTATTAAATGACGCATATGATTATATAGAGAAAAGATATGGTTCAGACAGAGCACAAAGGTTATTTAAGATTAACCCTAAAAATATAATACTGAATAAAGAAATTGTTAAATCTAGAATAATTTTATATAAAGAATGAAATTATTAGGAGAAATATATGAAAAAGAAATTAGTAAAACTGATAATGCGTCACTCTTTTGCTATAATGGCTTCAATAGTTATTGTTATAGCTTTTGGAGTTTACTATTATCAAAAAGAGGTAGTTAAAAATATTAATCCTCCTCAAATTATATTTCCGGGAGATTTTAAGGACGAAATCAGTGTAAAGACAGTAAAAGATCAATTGCTGAAAAATGTAACTGCTTTTGATGAAGAAGATGGCGATTTATCAAAAGAAATTATAATAGAAAAAATGTCAAATATTACAGATGATAATACAAGAGATATAACTTATGTAGTTTGTGATTCTGATAATAATGTAACAAAGGTAAAGAAAACAATAACCTATACTGACTATAAATCTCCTGTAATATCCAGTTTAGAGATAACCCCTACAATTACAGAGCGTACATATTCTTCAATACTTGCTTGCTTTACAGCAACAGATGTAATTGATGGTGATATAAGCGAAAAAATCAAAATTAGCTCTATTGATACTAGTGAAGAAAGCATTGCTAAGAGTATTTTTCCGGTAGTTTTGTCGGTAACAAATAGTTGTGGTGATGTTTCTTATCTTGAAACATCTGTTGTATTGGTAGAGGATTAAAAAGGAGGAGTTTATATTGAATAATAATGAAAATGTTTTTGAAAGCTCTTCCGTTACCATAGATTGGCAAAGTATAATTAAGGATTTAAAAAGGCGTTGTGTGCTTATTGTTTTGGTAGGAATTATTGTTGCTGTAGGTGCCTTTGTTGTAACAGAAGAAGGTTATAAGCCAATGTATAGTTCTTCTATTACAGTTTTGGTGCAAAGCAGAACAAGTGGTTCTACTTTAACAGAAACAGTTGAATTGGCTGGAATTTTTAAAACCATACTAGATAGCCACCAGCTACAGCAGACTGCCGGAGAACATATAGGATATAACTATTTTCCAGGAACATTAAATTGTTGGGTGGTAAAAGAAACTAATATATTATCGTATAGTATTACTTCCGACAATCCTATGAAGTCGTATAAATTGCTTAATTCAGTAATGGATACCTATCCTCAGTTTACTAAATATATTATTTCTGATGTAATTATTCAGCCAATTTCAGAACCTACGGTGGCTATGTATCCGGTTAATGAGAACAAAGCAAAGCGTTCGGCTGTTTTGGGCTTTGGCGGAGGAATTTTAGTGTCATCACTTATTATAGTAGTTCTTTCATTTTTAAAGGATACTATTAAAAGAGAAGCAGATGTAGAAAAAAAGCTGAATACTAAACGAATAGTTTCTATACCAAGGCAGAAAAAGGATTTAACTTTTGCTGAAAAACTAAGGGGAGTAAAGAAATCTATTGCTCTTACTAATACTACAGTTAGCTTTGAGTTTAGAGAATCTTATAG
Organism: Acutalibacteraceae bacterium; assembly: GCA_036309465.1. Taxonomy (GTDB): domain Bacteria; phylum Bacillota; class Clostridia; order Oscillospirales; family Acutalibacteraceae; genus CAG-964. Next base: position 8,567 of record JAXJTR010000137.1, on the reverse strand, counting down.
CAAACTAAGGCGAAGTATTATTTCTGATAGTAGAGATGATGGCGATAAAATATACGCTGTTACCAGTTCATTAGAAAACGAAGGAAAGACTACTGTAGCAGTAAATATAGCTCTAGCGTTAGCTCAGTTGAATTATAGAGTATTAATACTTGATACAGATATGAGAAAACCTGCTGTGGCTAAGTTTTTAGATAAAAAATTTGATGATGATAAAACTCTTTTTAAGTTCCTTGATGGAGAAGCAAGACTTAGCGACGTTATTTTGTATGATGATGTTCTAAATTTGTATATTTGTGGTTGTAACAAAGGCACACAAGAAGCTAACGAGCTTTTGGCTGGTGAGAGAATGGCTTATTTGTTATCTGCTGTTAGGGAACAGTTCCATTATGTTATAATGGATACACCACCAATGGGCTTTGTAGCTGATGCAGAGGATATCTTAGAAAAAAGTGATGCATCACTTTTGGTTGTAAGAAGAGATGTTGCAAGTGCCTTGATGATAAATGATACAATAGATGTAATTAATGGCACAGGAACCAGATTATTGGGTTGTGTATATAATGATGCCGAAATTGTCAGTCTTACAGGTAACAGATTGGCTTATGGCTATGGTTATGGTTACGGTTATGGCTATGGTTATGGTAAATACGGCAAATATGGCAAGTACGGTAAATACGGTAAGTATGGTGGCTATGGTGGCTATGGCGGTTATGGTAGCTATGGTGCTTATGGTGGTTACGGTAAATATGGCTATGGAAATTATTATGGTTATGGAGCCTATAAAACAGATGATAAAAAGAAAGGTGGGTAGTATATGAATTCTAATGCCTCTGCAAGAACAGATAATCAGGGTGGATATAATTCAATTGGTAGTTTAATTTTACAGACTCTCAATGGAATTAGAAAAAGAGGCTGGATTGTTCCAATAATAACGTGTATTGTTATGTGTGGTTTCGTATATTATTCCTATACTACTCACAATGAATATTATCAAGCTACGGCTACGTTAAGTGTTACCTCAAGAGAAGCAAATGTATCTCAAAGTAGCAAAAATTCAAGATATAGTGTAACCACATATCAATTAATCAGAACATTTCCTTATCTTATTTCCAGCTCTAATCTTACTCAGGTTGTAGCGGAAGATTTAGGATTAGGATATGTACCGGGTACCATATCTGCACAGTCATTGTCTGATACAAATATGTTTACTATTACGGTTACTTCAAGTAATTATGAAACATCTTATAGAATTTTAAAATCTGTTATAAATAATTACTCGTCTGTTGCAGAGTATGTTGTAGGAGAAACAGACCTAGTTGTTGTAATACCTCCTTCAGCTTCTTCTGAACCACTATATCCTATAGATTTTAATCAGAGAGCTTTATATGGATTTGTTTTTGGAATGGCAATATCTGTGGTAATTATTATATTGCTTGAAAGATTTACATTTACTATAAAAACTCCTGATGATATAGAAAAATACCTTAATAACAAACGAATTGGAACTATGGTTAAGGTTGTTAATAAAAAAAGTAGTAGAGGTGTTAAGGTTGTTTCTCTTGAAAATTCTTATGTTGATTCCAGATTTAAGGAATCAATGTATACTTTGAGAAATAATATCATTAAAAAGTGTAAGGAAGATGATATTAACTCTATAATGCTTACAAGTACAGCAGCCGGCGAAGGTAAAACTACTTTGTCTTCAAACCTTGCAGTTTCATTGGCTAAAAAGGGGTACCGTACTATTATTATAGACGGAGATTTAAGACACCCATCTGTAAGAAAACAAATGGCATTGCCAGACGACATTGAACAGCTTGGCATAGTAGATGTTGTAACAGGTAATTGTAACTTAGAAACCGCTTTGATTAAGCTTAAACGCAGTGGTTTGTACATTCTTCCGGGAACAATTCCTGTTGACAATGCGGCGGAGATTATGGCTTCTCAGCAGATGGAAGATTTAATTGAAGCACTTAAAAGAATATTTGACTTTGTAATAGTTGACGCTCCTCCTGTAGGATTGGTAGCAGATGCACTTGAAGTAAAGGATATTGTTGGTGGTGTAGTTTTTGTTGTAAGACAAGACTATACTCAAACAAATAGAATTTTAAATGCTATTAGTAGCTTTAGCGGTAGTAGAATTAAAATGCTTGGCTGTGTATTTAATATGGCAGAAGGTGTATTTGGCGGTAAATATTACAGCAAGTATGGTTATAATGGTTATAGTCGTTATGGCTATGGTTATGGTTACGGTAGATATGGCTATGGTGGCTATGGCTATGGCGGTTATGGCTACGGTGGCTATGGCTATGGTTATGGTGGCTATGGTTATGGCGATTATGAAGAGGATTCTGACAGCGATAAATCAGAAAAATCTGATAAGTCAGATGAAACTGATAACTCAAGTAAAACTGATGAAGAGGGTAAGGATAACAGCATAACAGAGGAGAGCAAAAATGATGAATAGTACGGTGATTGAAAATGTATAGAGTAATTCATATTGCAATAAGAGCACTTACAGTAATTTGTACAATAACTATCATTGTGTTACTGCTTTTTTCTAATAAGCTATTAAAAAAAGATGTTTCCAAAGATGTTAACACAAGAACAGAACATCAGGTAAGGCTTATATTTGATACCGACCCTCTTGTGGTAGAAAATGCCGGAGTTAGCTTAATGGACGGTGTTAAAGCTGTAGATGAAAATGGCAAGGATATTACAAACCTTGTAAACACCGCAGTTGTAGGTGAGGGTAATGATAAGGTTGTTGTTTACAGTATAAATGGTACTGAATATGGTTTAGACACTTATGAGCGTGGGCTTTTGCTTAAAGGCTATAGAAGACCTAGAATTACTGTAAGACGTACTAAATATGGTTGCGATATTAACAAACTAACCGATTATCTAAATGTTCTTATAAAATCAGATATGGTTAATGCACAAGACGGATTTGGAAACGATATAACACAGCAAGTTTATATTGACCCAACACAAACTGTTGAACGTGCAGGAGAAGTAGAAATTACCCTTATGGTAGAAAACAAATTTTCTGATATTGCTAGAAATAAAATTTTAATAGAGCTTACAGGTGCTTTGGAAAATACCTTTGTTAAGCTGGTTACTAATTCTGTGGTTGTTAAAACAGGTAATACTTTAAATCCTGTTAAATACATTGAATACGCTGAGGACGAAAGAGGTAATGATATTTCAGATAGAGTTGTTTACGATGACAGCGGTGTTGATTATATGACACCAGGTGAGTATACAATCTATTATTACTTGAAAGATGAGTATTCTAACCAAGTAGACGAAGAAAGACCTGTTGCTGCGTTGAATGTAACTGTGGAAAATTAATGTATGTGTAAGTAGAGCTTAATACAATATTTACATTACAATAAAAAATACATCGTGGTTTTATATGTAGCCACGGTGTATTTTTTTCTTTTTCTTGTTTAAAATATGGTTGTATGGTATTATATGATTGTACTGGTATATCTGTATAAAATGTATAATTTATAAAAAGATAAAGAATGGTATTAAATATAAAATTATATAAAGAGGTTGCTTTTATGTGTAGTAATTTAGATGATATATTTTCAAGGGAAGAGCTCTTGTTAGGAGAAAAAGCCCTTGAAAGATTAAAAAATAGCAGGGTTGCTGTTTTTGGTGTTGGTGGTGTTGGTGGTTATGTAGTAGAGGTGCTTGCACGATGTGGTGTGGGTGCTATTGATGTTATAGATAACGATACTGTTGACTATTCCAATATTAACAGGCAAATTATAGCAACTGTTGATCAGGTTGGTAAAAATAAAGTAGATGTTATAGCAGAAAGGATTAAGCTTATCAATCCTAATGCAAAGGTAACAGCGTATAATTGTTTTTTTCTGCCGGAAAATTCAAATAGTATTGATTTTAGCAATTTTGATTATGTAGTAGATGCCATAGATACTGTTTCTGGCAAAATCGAAATTATAATGAAAGCAAAAGAAAAGAATATCCCTGTTATAAGCTGTATGGGTGCAGGCAATAAGCTTGACCCAACTGCTTTTGTGGTTACTGATATTTATAAAACCTCGGTTTGTCCCTTAGCTAGGGTTATGCGTCAGCAAATGAAAAAGCGTGGTGTAAAAAGTTTGAAAGTGGTTTATTCTACCGAGCAGGCAATTAAGCCAATGTATAGAGAAGAGGAGTCAGAAATCAATATAGAAGATACCAAAAGAAAAAAATTACCTCCTGGAAGTATAGCATTTGTTCCTTCTGTGGCAGGTATTATAGCAGGTAGTGAGGTTATTAAGGATTTAATTGCAGATATAGATTATTAAGAATTTTTAAAAGTTAAGTTATAGTTAAACATTTATGTTTTTTTAAAATCAAAGTTTGGTATTATCTGCCCTTGGTATTAATTATAGATTGTGGTGAGTGATATGTCGTCTTTATTTGAATATAAAATTGAATATCTAAAGGGAATAGGTGAGGCAAGAGGTAAGTTGTTCAGAAAGCTTGGTGTATCATCTGTAGGTGAACTTATCTGTTATTATCCAAGAAATTATGAAGACTGGAGCAATCGCCTAAATATATCAGACTTAAAGGTAAATGAAACCTGCTGTATAAAAGCAGTTGTTACCGCACCACCAACTGAAACGAGAGTTTCAGGAGGTAGGCTAATAACCAAAGTGCGTTTAGGTGACGACAGTGGAGTAATAACTGCTACCTTTTTTAATAATAGATACATAAAAAGTATGCTTGCTTATAACACCGAATATGTTTTTATGGGCAAAGTAAGCTCGTCTATGAATAGATTAGAGCTACTGTCACCACAATTTTTACCAATGGACAAAGCTAAAGAAATTCGCCCTGTATATGGTTGTACAGCAGGGTTAACTACAAGACAAATAGAAAATGCTGTTATTAATGCACTGCAAATGTTACCACAAGATGTAAAGGAGAGTATTCCTAAAGAAATATTAAAGGAATACAATTTAATATCTTACGGAGAAGCTATAAGATATGTACATTTTCCTAAGGATAAAGAACAGCTTTTACAGGCAAGAAAAAGGCTTATATTTCAAGAATTGTTAGTTTTATCCCTTGGCTTAGTATCTATGAAAAAGGGTAGGAGAAAGGAAACAACAGTAGAAATAAAAAAAGATTATACTAAGGAGTATACTGAACTTTTGCCATTTAAAATGACAAGTGGTCAGCTAAAAGCAATAGATGACTGCATAAAGGATATGATATCTTGTAAATACCCTATGAGCAGGCTTGTACAGGGTGATGTAGGCTGTGGTAAAACAGCTGTGGCAGTTGGTGTAAGCTATACAGCTGTACAAAACGGATATCAAGTAGCTTTTATGGCACCAACCGAAATTTTAGCAGAACAGCATTATAACTCTTTTTGCAAAATGTTTGCAGGTACAGGCATAAATGTTGAGTTGGTTGTGGGTAGTAATACTACAAAACAGCGAAGAAGAATAAACGACGCTATAATTACAGGTGCTTGCGATATTGCAGTTGGAACTCATGCTTTATTGTCTGAAACAGTTGAATTTAGAAATTTAGGCTTGGTTATAACCGACGAACAGCATCGCTTTGGTGTTGCCCAGCGTAATGTGTTAGTAGAAAAGGGCGATAACCCTCATTTGCTTATTATGTCAGCTACTCCAATTCCAAGAACACTGGCTTTAATTATATATGGGGATTTAGATATATCTATAATAGACACAATGCCCCCAGGCAGAAAGCCTGTTGAAACATTTTTAGTTAACAGCAAAAAGCGTGTTGGTATGTATAATTTTATAAAAGAGCATTTAGACAATGGCAGACAATGCTATATAGTGTGCCCTGCTGTAGAGGAAAACGAAATGTTTAATATGGCAGCGGTGGAGCAATATGCTCAGGAAATACAGGAAAAATGGTTTAAGGGCTACTCTGTTGGCGTGCTACACGGTAAAATGAAAGGTGCCTTAAAAGAAGATATAATGCAACGCTTTAAACAAAAAGAAATACAATTGCTGGTTTCTACAACTGTTATTGAGGTTGGTGTAGATGTGCCAAATGCTACTATTATAGTGGTAGAAAATGCAGAGCGTTTTGGACTTTCTCAGCTACACCAGTTAAGGGGTAGAGTAGGCAGAGGCAGTGAAAAATCTTATTGTATATTAATGTCCGACAATGTTAACGATGATACATTAGAACGACTTAAAACAATGTGTGCAACTAATAACGGTTTTGAGATTGCAGATACCGATTTAAGGCTAAGAGGCCCCGGCGATTTTTTTGGCTCCAGACAGCATGGTTTACCTGAAATGAAAATTGCAGATTTAGCAAATATGGAGTGTTTAAACGAGGCAACAACAGCTTCACAAAAAATAATTACTCAAGACCCTGACCTTGCACTGCCACAACATAGATTATTAAAAGCAGAAGTAAAACGTCTTTTCAGCCGAGTTGGCGATGGTGGTTTTAATTAACGTTTAATATAAGGCAATATGGCACAAATTCCTTGGAAAATTTTTGTGTGATATTGCCTTAATTGTTTTAAAAAATTTTACTTTCTATATTTCTGTTTTTCTGTCACGAATTAAGTTTCGTTTTTTGGTTAATGTTTTCCAGCCTGCTCTTATTACTACATCTCGCATACCAAACAACTTAAATGGTGCAAGTGGTATAGTGTAAGGCACACCTAAAATTGATTTTCCGCAAATATTTACAATTACCATACAAAATAGCAGTATAATTCCCCACATACCAAAAAAACCACCTGCAAAAATAAACAGCACTCTTAATACAGAAAGCTGAGGGTATAAATTTGGTATAACATAGCTTGCTATGGCTGTTAACGCTACTATCATTAAGGTAGGTGCACCTATCAATCCTGCATTTACTGCTGTGTCGCCTATAACCAACGCACCAACAATACTAACAGCGTGCCCCAATGTTTTAGGCAGTCTTAGTCCAGCTTCTCGCATAATTTCGTACATAAACAGCACAAGCAGAATTTCTGTAATTAACCCAAAAGGGGTGCTACCAATAGAAACTGCAACTTTGTTTAATATTTGTTCTGGGAATAATTCCGGATTAAACAAGGCTATTGCTGTGTAAATACCTGGGAGTAGGGCTGCAACAAAAAAGCAGGTGTATTTAAGCCAGCGTATAAGCGTTGCGTAGTATGGTTTGTAGGAGTAATCTCCCATTGTTTGAAAATTTTCTACAAATAAATAAGGTATAATTAATGCAGACGGTGTACCGTCTATTAAAATTGCTATTCTTCCCTCGTTAATTTTACCTGCTGTGGTGTCTGGGCGTTCTGTTATTCCTACTCCGCTAAAAATAGAATGGTCGTTTTTTTCTTCTAAATAGCTTACTATATATCCGCTGGCAAGTACCGTGTTTAAATTAATTTTATTTATTTTTTCTCTAAGCTTTTCAAGAATAGTGTCACTTACTGCATCGGTTAAATAGCATAGGCAAATATCTGTTTTGGTAACTCCGCCTACTGTTATGGTTTCAAATTTAAGATTTGGATTTTTTATTCTTCTTCGTAAAAGTGTCATATTAATTCGCAGTGGCTCAACAAAGCCTTCTCTGCTTCCTCGTTCTGTTGCTTCGCTGTCAGGCTCTGATACACTTCTAAAGCTAAATCCCTGTGCACCTATACATAAAGCTAAACTGCAACCGTCTATTAACAGTACAGCAAATCCGGACATTATCATTTGCATAACTTGCTCATAGGTTTCCAATCGCATTACTTCAGAAGATGATAAAACAGATTTTTCAACAAACATAAATAATTCCATTTTATCTATACTTGGGTATTGTTTTTCTAAAAGGGGATTTATTACACTTACTGCAAGAATTTCTTTATCGCACATTCCCTCCATTGTAAGCAAAGCACTACTAACATTATTTACAGATAAATTTCTTACAGTAAAGTCAGCAGAACCATTAAATTTGTCTTTTAAATACTCCAAGCTTTTGCCTAATTGTGGTTTTATGTGGTTTGTGGTGGTATTAACCACAGGTTTTTTGTTGTTATAAAAGTAATTACCTAATAATTCAGACAGATTTTTCATTGTATCACCTATAAATTGTTATTTGCAGATAATAACAATTTATACAGCTAAATTATTATTTTAAAAATAAGAATTATTATTATTTCTGTTGACATTCTATATAATTAGTGTATAATTAGTATATATAAATTTAATACTATTTATGTTGTTAAGGTTTATTTTATATGCTAATTACACAAAATAATATAATCGGTTATGATATACGGAGGTATTAACTATGGATGAAAAAACTATGTATAAGCTAAGCTATGGCTTATTTGTTTTAACTGCTAATCAAAACGGTAAGCAAAATGGCTGTATAATAAATACTGTACAACAGGTAACAGTAAAACCAAATCAAATAACAATAACAGTAGATAAAACAAATTATACACACGATATGATAATTGATACAAAGAAGTTTACAGTGTCAATTATCAGCCAGCAGGCAGATTTTGAGTTATTTAAAAGATTTGGATTTAGCAGTGGTAGAGATACAGATAAGTTTGCTGATTT
>JAXJTR010000136.1:0-2304 GCA_036309465.1 Acutalibacteraceae bacterium | reverse complement strand
TTTGATTTATAAGAACATAAAAAGGGCGTAGGAGAGCATATGGCTGTAGTTGGATTTGTAATAAGAAGAATAAAATAAAGTGTTCTAATGTTTTTTAGTCAAACAGTCGGTGAATTTTACTCCGTATTTTTGTAACTCATATGTGGCTTTGTACATCTAAGTACATATACAACGAGAAAACTAAACTGTTGTGCTATAATGTGTATAGTTCAAAAACAAACAAATTTTATATTATAGCATACAGGAAAGAAATAAAATGAGTATAATAAACAATGATGGATAGCAAAGACAAGGTATGATATAATTAGTTTAATAAACTTAACTATATGTAATTAAATCGAGATAAAAACAAGGAGTGTATAACTAAAATGAAAAAGATAGGCTTGGTTGGTGGAACTGGTCCAGAATCTACCATTATGTATTATAAAGAGCTTAATTCTAAAATTGATATTGCTACTAGTGGTAAAAATATGCCAGAGCTAGCAATAGAGAGCGTGAATTTTCGCAAAGCCTGGGAGCTGGTTTCTGCAGAGCAATATAAAGAATTAGCCGATTATCTGTCTGAAAAGGTTAACAGTTTAGCTGAAAACGGAGCTGAAATCATAGCATTAACAGCAGTCACTATGCACATGGTGTTTGACGAAGTAGAAAGCAATACAGGTGTTTCAATTGTGAGTATTCCTAAAACAATATGCCACGAGATTCTTGAAAAGGGTTATAAAAAGGTTGGATTATTAGGAACTATCTTTACTATGGAACAGGACTATATGAAAAAAGATTTGCGTCAAGCTGGCATAGATGTGATTGTTCCTGATAAGTCCGACAGAGAGCTTATCGCAAAAAGAATATATGAAGAACTGGAAATAGGCATTGTAAAAGAATCTACATTACAGGAATTCAATGAAATAATAAAAAAATTGAAGGATATGTACGGTGTAGAAGCAATCATTTTAGGCTGTACAGAGCTACCATTGCTATTAAACGATTCTAACTGCTTGCTACCATGTCTGGATAGCGTAGAAATACATATCAAGAAGCTTGTTGAATTATCTATGGAATAATAAATGTGAGGTGTATAAGGTGAATAACAGAGAAAGTTAATAACATTTTATTCAGAAAGAATATGTAGTAACAAATAATACTAATTTTTAATAAAAACAGGTAACCGTAAATAAAACATAGAATTAATTTCGTTTTCGGAGGTGTTGTTGTGGATAATCCATGGGAAAATATAGACTTAGCTGATTATGAGAGCCATATGAGCTTGCAGAGTGTTTATCAGCTACAGTCTATGAATGAAATAATGAGAGAACAATTTTCTGCTTATAATGCTGATACTGTTATGATTCTGGGAATCGCTGCTGGTAACGGACTTGAACATATAGATAAAAAGAAATTTAAGACAGTATATGGTGTGGATATCAATCAGAACTATCTCGATGAATGTAATAAGAGATATTCTACTTTGGATAGTGTTTTCAAGCCTATTTGTGCAGACCTATCAGATAAAAGTTTAAAATTACCCTGTGCTGATATGCTTGTTGCAAATCTTTTAATAGAATATATAGGCTACGAATGCTTTCAAAGGGTTGTAAAAATGTCACAACCTCAATATGTTTCCTGTATTATTCAAATAAACACCGAAACAGCGTTTGTATCAGATTCACCTTATCTGCATGTGTTTGATAGGTTGAATGAAGTACATCATCAATTAGATCAATTTGGTCTTATAGCGTGTATGAATCAAATTGGTTACTCAAAAAAATTTTCATACGAAAAAGCTTTACCTAATGGTAAAAAGCTTATGAGAATTGATTTTATCCAATAAAACTAACTTCTAGAGATCAGAAAAACTATTTCTCGGAAATTCAAAGCTCATTTATTTTCTTATTACTTAAATATATCTTGCCATTTTTTCTTTGAATTGTTCAAACGATTCATTGGCACACTCCGTTTGTCCAATCAACATATCAAACCACTGGCTATGTCCTTCTTCTTCAAAAACAGCTTGATAATTCAACGCTGATTTTCTCTTCTTTTTAAGTAATTCATAGGTTTGTTGTGATATATCCGTTGCTTCATATTTCATATCATTCGCTTTTAATGCATTTGCCAACATAGTGGTATGAATGTTTTGGGTTTTTTGCATAACTTCACCCTCTTGATATCCAACAAAGAACAAACCGTCTTTTTTCAACCATCTTTTTAGCTGAGCTACAAAAGCGATAATATCCGGAGCAAAATAAATAGTATCCATAGAAACAATTACATCAAAAGCTTCTTCAGGATAATCTATTTCTCCGA
>JAXJTR010000135.1:0-11136 GCA_036309465.1 Acutalibacteraceae bacterium | reverse complement strand
TAGTAGTACCGATATTAGCGCCCATAATAATACCTACTGCCTGATTCAGCTTCATAATACCGGAGTTTACAAAACCAACCACCATTACAGTTGTTGCTGATGATGACTGTATAACAGCAGTAACCAATAAACCTACAAAAAATCCTTTAAAAGTGTTGTTGGTAATCTTCTCAAGCATTTTTTCAAGCTTACTACCAGCCATTTTTTCCAAACCGTCTCCCATAGTGTTCATACCATACAGGAACATTGCTAATCCGCCAAACAGATTAAGCACCGCGAAAATGTCCATAATTTTAACCTCGCACATTTATAATATTTTTAATTAGCTATGAAGTGTTTTTTATTTATAAGTATGTTCACAGCTTCTTCATTATAACAATAACATTTGTATTTAACAAGCCATTACATTCAAAATTAATGTAAAATCTATGTGAAATAGGGCAAAATATTAATTTTATTTGCATATAGTCTTTAAATAAAATTAAAAAACAGGAAAAAACGCTACAGCCCTTGCGGTAGGCTATAGCGTTTTCCTGTTCTTTTTAAGTTTGAGGGGTACATTTTGAGGAGGGTAGAACATATAAGTATACTCTTAACGGTGCGGCTCCGTCATTGAGTATGCTTAGATGATAAACTTTACTTGTGAACATCGTATGAATAATTGTTTAAGAAAAATATAAGGTATTGTAAATAAAATATGCCCGAAAATCAAGGCTTTGAGAAACAAATGTTTGATTTTTTTAGTGGTATATGTTATAATACATACAGAAATAAAGCGAGGTGCATTTTATGGAAAACCTAACTAAAAGTCAACAAAAGGTATTTGATTATATATGTAACAACTTGCAGGAAGGTGGATCACCTTCAGTTAGAGAGATTTGTGCAGCAACAGGGTTAAAATCCACAGCTACAGTGCACGCACACTTAAAATCTTTAGAAAACAAGGGGTTAATAACACGAAATCAAGGCACAACTCGTTCTATAAGACTTACAACCGATAATACCTCTGTTATTCCTATAATGGGCAAAGTAACTGCTGGTATGCCTATTTTAGCAGTAGAGGATATTCAAGGCTATGTGCCTGTAAGCGACAGTATACGAAGAGGCAGAGAGCTATTTGCATTACGAGTATCAGGAGAAAGTATGATAAATGCCGGTATACTAGACAACGACATCGTTATAGTGCATAAAACTCCTGTTGCCAATAATGGACAAATTGTAGTTGCTATGGTTGAAGACGAAGCAACTGTAAAAAGATTTTATAAAGAAGACGGACATTATCGTTTACAACCTGAAAATGATGACTATGAACCTATTGTAGTAGACGAATGTTCAATTCTTGGTCAAGTAATTTCTGTTGTAAGATACTATTAAATTTTTAATATGTTTCCCCTATGTATCAATTTATATCCTATTAATTAGAGGTGAATCCAATGGCTATGGTAGATATTAAGCAATTGCATTGTCCTAAATGCGGTTCAACTAATCATATACACATATACAAAAACATAAACGCTCAAGAAGATTTTAAACTTAGGGATAAAATATTATCTGGTCAGCTTTTTGATTTTTACTGTCCTTATTGCGAATATCGTGCAAGGCTATATTATCCTTGTTTGTATAACGACGTAAAAAATAAATTTATGGTGTATTTTATTCCTGGTATAGAAAAAGGTCAGATGATAGATCGTTCAGTAGAAATGGAATTTGAAGATATGCCAAAAATCACCAAGCGTATTGTTCCTACTTTTAACGAATTTAGAGAAAAAATTATTATTTTTGAAGCCGAGCTTGACGATATGGCTGTAGAGCTTACAAAGTCTGCTGTGGCAGGTGCTGTTCAAAAAAAGAAAAATGTTGATGCAAGCGAGGGATATTTTTCCGTTTACAATAAAGAAGATAACATAATGGGCTTTACATTCTTCCTAGAGGACGGTCAAGAGGTATTTACACAAACAACCAAGCTAGATGTTTATAAAAAATCGTGGAGTATAGTAAGCCGACTTGGTAAAAAAGAACGCCAAATGAAAGGCTTTATAAAAATAGACCGTGCTTGGGCAGATAATATATTATTTCGTTATCAACGCTTTGGCTTCGATACAATGTAATAGTAACTTATAAAAAACTTAAAACAGGCGTTTCCGTTTTATTACTACGGAAACGCCTGTTTTTTAGTATTTGTGCAAACTAATAAACATAGAGCCAGTAAAAAAACCACCACCCCAAATGGAGTGGTGGAAAAATAAGCTAATTAAAAATTAGTCAGCAATTCTTTTTCTTGCAACTACAACAGCAGCACCAGCAAGCATTAGAACACCAATTAGCATAACTACTGATGTGCTATCACCTGTAGAAACCTTACCTGTTGTTGAGTTCTTATCCTCAGCCTTTGTTGACTTCTCAGTTGGCTTCTCTGTTGGAGCCTCTGTCTTGTCAGCTGTTGGAGCTTCTGTTGGAGCAACTGTAGCCTCTGTTGTTGGAGCCTCTGTTGGAGCAACTGTAGCCTCTGTTGTTGGAGCCTCTGTTGTCTCAGCTGTTGGAGCCTCTGTTGTCTCTGTTGTTGGAGCTTCTGTTGGCTCAGCTGTTGGAGCTTCTGTTGGAACCTCGCCAGCCTTTACAAGAGTAGCAGAAGCACATAGTGTAGCTGTATCAAACTTGATAACAACTGCTGTTGTGTTCTCCTCGATATAAACGAAAGCGTCTGTGTTTAGACCTAGAGCCTGACCCTTATCGTTGAATGAGAAGTCCCATGTACCGTCAGCAGCAACCTTGTAAGCAACGTCGCTATCCCACATCTCTTCTGTTACAGCAATTGTGATCTCGTAAACGCCGTCCTGATCAGCATCTGTTAGCTGATGATTTGTAGCAGCTGGATCCCAAGCTGGGTCGAATAGTGGAGCAGCACCTACTGCGAAGTATGTGTGATCACCTGATGGATCGAAAGCAGGCTGTGTTGGCTCAGCTGTTGGAGCCTCTGTTGGAGCCTCTGTTGGAGCAACTGTTGGAGCAGCTGTTGGAATCTCTACATCCTTTATGCACATAGCAGAAGCACATAGTGTAGCTGGGTCAAAAGAGATGATAACAGCTTTTGTACCCTCTTCGATATAAACAAAAGCGTCTGTGTTTAGACCTTCTGCAAGACCCTTGTCGTTGTAAGATACATCCCAAGTACCATCCTGAGCTACCTTATAAGCAACATCGCTATCCCACATATCCTCTGTTACATCAAAACCTACAACATAGATACCAGCAGCATTCTTTGTCATCTGGTAAGCAGGAGCATCTGGTGTCCAAGCTGGGTCGAATAGTGGAGCAGCACCTACTGCGAAGTATGTGTGCTCGTCAGCAGCTGTTGGAGCCTCTGTTGGAGCAGCTGTAGGAGCAGCTGTTGGAGCCTCTGTTGGAGCCTCTGTTGGAGCCTCGCCTGTTAGGCAAACTGCATTAGCACAAAGTGTTGTTGTATTGAATGTAATAGCAACAGCTGTTGTGCCTTCCTCGATGTAAACGAAAGCGTCTGTGTTTAGACCTTCTGCAAGACCCTGATCGTTGTAAGATACATCCCAAGTACCATCCTGAGCTACCTTATAAGCAACATCACTGTCCCACATTTCCTCTGTTACAGGAATTGTAACTGAGTATACGCCGTCTGCATTAGCAAACATCTGATAAGCTGGTGCGTCTGGTGTCCAAGCTGGGTCGAACAATGGAGAAGCACCTACTGCAAAATATGTGTGCTCTTCAGCAGAAGCTGGAACTACGCCTACTACACACATTGCTACTACTAGTACTAGAGATAGTAGCACGCTTGCAATTTTCTTCATTGGAATTTCCTCCCTAAAATAATATTATTTTCCGAAGATTATTCTTCAGCACAAACATTATACACCAATGCAATTTCAAAAGTCAACACAAAGGTTTCATTTGCATTACATTTATGAAAGTTTTGTAACAATTTACAAAATTATCAAAATATTTTAATATATTCGATAGATTACCTTATTATATAAACACCAAAATAATGCTTTAGGCTATTATTCATTACAGGTTTTACTCTTAAAAATCTACAAATACTCTGCCTATAATCCGCAAACCTTAAAAATCCTTGAACCAAACATTAATTTTCATTACGCTAGTATTTCAAATCTAAATATAAAAAACAGGCTATCCATATAGTGGACAGCCTGTAAATTACTATAATTGTTGATTTTTATTACAACAAGTTATCTGTAATATTAATACAGATTATCTTGCCATTCTCTTTCTTGTAACAACTACTGCACCAGCTGAAACAAGTAGTACAGCTAGTAGAATTGCAACTGATGTGCTATCACCTGTAGCAACCTTGCCTGGAGTTGTGTCTTTATCTCCACCCTTTGTAGGAGCTTCTGTTGGCTTCTCTGTTTTGTCAGATGTAGGAGCCTCTGTCTTATCAGCTGTTGGAGCCTCTGTTGGAGCAACTGTAGCCTCTGTTGTAGGAGCTTCTGTAGGAGCTTCTGTTGGAACCTCTGATGGAGCCTCTGTTGGCTTATCTGTTGGCTGTTCGCCAGCACCTGTAGCTACTGCTGTTGTGCATAGTGTAGCTGTGTTGAATGTAATAGTTACAGCTGTTGTGCCCTCTGCAATATATACATAAGCGTTAGAATCTAAACCTGTAGCCTGACCTCTATCGTTAAATGAGAAGTCCCATGCCTTATCAGCAGCTACTTTATAAGCAACATCGCTATCCCACATATCTGGAGTAACTGGTAGCTTAATTGTATAGATACCGTCACCCTCTGGGTCTGAAAGTAAATACGCATCTGCTGTTGGATCCCATTCTGGGCTAAATAGTGGAGTAGCACCTACTGCTGTGTAAACGTGCTCGCCTGTTGGGTCAAAAGTTGGCTCTGTTGGAGCTTCTGTTGGTGGCTCTGTTGGCTTTTCCTCAACAAAAGTTGCATTACAAGTTGTTACTGCTGTAGCGTTTGCATCTGCAACTTCACTTGAATCAGCACCGTCTGTTGTTGCGTCTGTAATATCTGTTACTACTGTACACTCACCAGCTGACTCTACAGTAAGAGCAAACTTAACAACCTCTTTACCTGCTTCAAAACCATCTACAACTGTAGCTGACATAAAACCAAAGTTGAATACATCAAGATCCATATCGTTTGTACCGTCTGGTCTAACTATCATCATAGCAGGAATCTCAGTTTTATAATGACTACCATCAAAATGTGTTGCATTAAAACCTAGAACATTAATATCAGAGTATTCAGCCTTAGCAGTAGCATTTGCCTGATTGAAATATGTTGAACCAAGAATACCTGTTAAAGCAACATCTGAATAACCTGTAACTGTAAACTCTACTGTGTCACCAACTGTAGCCTCGTAAACAGATATACCAGAATTATTAACAACATTAATTATTGCTTTGTCATCAGCAGCAGATGCTGACATAGCACAAAAAGCACTTGTAGCAACTAACATACCTGATACCAAAACGCTTGTAAACTTTTTCATTGGATTTTTCCTCCCTATTTTATATACATTAATTACGAATTAATTATAATACCTAACAAAAAATATTTCAATATACTTTATGTGATTTTGTACTATCTCACAATAAATATAAGCTTTGTATAGTTAAAAGCACAAAAAACTTTGTCACAAATAAGCTTATTCAACTGTAACAGATTTTGCAAGGTTACGAGGCTTATCTACATCGTTTCCTCTGTGAACTGATGTATAGTATGCGATTAGCTGTAAAGGAATAGCTGTAGGAATAGGCATCATAATGTTATCCATTTGTGGCACCTTAACAATATAGTCGTATGCCTCTTTGTCAACATTAAAGTCTTCTCTTGCAACAAGAATTACCTTAGCACCTCTTGCCTTAACTTCTTTAATGTTACTTACTGTTTTCTCAAGTAGATTATCCTGTGTTGCAACAGCTATAACAGGCATATCCTGTGTAATTAGAGAAATTGTTCCGTGCTTTAGCTCACCTGCTGCATAAGACTCACTGTGAATGTATGAAATTTCCTTTAGTTTTAAAGAACCTTCCATACTTAAAGCGTAATCAAGACCTCTACCGATATATAGCAGGCTTTCAGCTGCAACAAGCTTTGTTGATACATATTGTGTTGTTTCAAGAACATTTTCAAGAATTTCAGTTATAATATCAGGAGTTCTTTCAAGCTGTGCAGTTAATTCTTTGCACTGTTCCTCAGTAATTGTACCCTTAGCAAGAGCCAACTGGAATGCAAATAGATACATTACAGATAGCTGAACTATATAAGCCTTTGTAGATGCAACTGCTATTTCAGGGCCTGCATGAGTGTAAATAAGCATATCTGCTTCTCTTGCAATAGAGCTACCCTTAACATTAACAACAGCAAGTGTTGTTGCACCAAGCTTTTTAGCTAATCTCATAGCTGCCAAGCTGTCTGCTGTTTCGCCTGACTGTGAAATTATAATAACCAAATCGCCCTCGCCTACAATTGGTTCTCTGTAACGGAACTCAGAAGCCATATCAACAGTAACAGGAACTCTTGCAAGCTTTTCTATTACATATTTGCCAACCATACCTGCGTGCATTGCTGTACCGCAAGCAACTATATAAATTTGTCTAAAGTTTTTAATGTTTTCTAGTGTAATACCACATTCCTGTAAATTTGGAAGACCATTTTCAATTCTTGGCTTTATTGTCATATTAATTGAGTTTGGCTGTTCGTGAATTTCCTTAATCATAAAGTGAGGATATCCACCCTTTTCAGCAGCGTCCATATCCCAGTCTGCTGTTAGTAGCTCTTTCTCTACTAAATCACCGTGGTCATCGAAAACAGTTACACCGTTCTCGTCAAGCTTAACAATTTCGTCATGCTCTAATAAATAGTAGTCTTTTGTATAGTTAATAATAGCAGGAACGTCTGATGCTATAAAGTTTTCGTTTTCGCCAACACCTACTATTAGCGGACTTTCTCTTCTTGTTGCATAAACCACATTAGGGAAATCCTCAAATACTATACCAAGTGCAAATGAACCCTCTAAGTCTTTAATAGTACGCTCGATTGTAGCAAGTGGGTCCATTGGGTGCTTTTTGTAGTAATAGCCCAATAGCTTAGCAACAACCTCTGTGTCTGTGTCACTTAAAAACTCTTCACCGTGCTCAGTTAAGAATTCTTTCAAATCCTTATAATTTTCAATAATACCATTATGTACTATAGTAACCTTTGTGCCACTATGTGGATGTGAATTTACATCTGATGGCTCACCGTGAGTTGCCCAACGAGTATGACCAATACCAGCTTTGCCCTGTGGCTTACCCTCGTTGTTCATTTTCTCCTCTAGGTCGGCAAGTCTACCCTTAGACTTTGCCACCTTAATCATATCATTTTCAAATACAGCAATACCTGCTGAATCATAACCTCTGTACTCCAGCTTACTTAAAGCACTTACAAGTACCTCGCTACAATCTCTGTATCCACAGTAACCAACTATACCACACATAAAAATTACCTCCCGTTATCTATTTGTTTTATGTTTAAATGTTGGAACAATCTCTTTTAATATTTCAACTGTCTTTTCAGAATCATTTTCCCCTGCTGCATCTCGTAGTTGATCCAGCTTTTGAATAAATTGTCCTTTATCAATTTGAATTTGCTTACCTGTAAAAATCTTTTTATTATTGGTTCTTTTTAAGCCTTCTTCGTCCATTAAAAGTTCTTCGTAAAGCTTTTCACCTGGGCGAAGACCTGTAAATTTAATTTCTACATCTTTATAAGGCACCTTGCCATACATTCTTATAAGGTTTTCTGCCAATGTTACTATTTTAACAGGAGCACCCATATCCAGTACAAATATTTCGCCACCCTTAGCCATAGCTCCTGCTTGTAGAACAAGAGAAACAGCCTCTGGTATTGTCATAAAGTATCTTATTATATCAGGGTGAGTAACAGTAACAGGTTTACCTGTTTCTATTTGCCTTTTAAATAGAGGAATAACAGAACCATTTGAGCCAAGCACATTACCAAATCGAGTTGTTACAAACTCAGTTTTTGAGCCTGTTTGTGCCATATACTGTACTATCATTTCACAACATCTTTTTGTTGCACCCATTACATTTGTTGGGTTTACAGCCTTGTCGGTTGAAATCATTATAAACTTTTTAACATTAAAGGTTTCTGACAATGCCGCAACATTAAATGTTCCTATAACATTATTCTTTACTGCTTCCTCAGGCACATCTTCCATTAAAGGAACATGCTTATGTGCAGCAGCATGGAAAACAATCTCTGGCTGATAGCGTTCAAAGATACACTTCATCTTATTGTAATCTCTTACAGAAGAAATGTGTGTTACCAAGTTAAGGCTATCGCCATACTCCATAACAAGCTCCTGTTGTATATCGTATGCGTTATTTTCGTAAATGTCTACTATAATAACCTGTTTTGGTTGGAAAGATGCAATTTGTCTTACCAGCTCTGAACCAATAGAGCCACCGCCACCGGTTACCATACAAACTCTGCCTTTTATCAGCTTTTCTGTTTCTTTCTTATCGAAAGATATTGGAGCACGACCTAACAAATCGTTTACATTAATATCATTAAGCTGACTAACAACGCTTGTATTGTCATTGCTATCTGAGTTTGAATTATTATCAAATATCAAATCGCCAACATAAGGTATAACCTTGATTTTGCAAGTGGTTTTTGAACATTCGCTTAAAATTCTTCTTCTGTCTTCCTCTTTACAGGAAGGAATAGCCATAATAATAACCTCGATATTTTCGGCGTCGCATATTGTTTTGATTTTGTCGGTAGTACCTACAACAGGTACATCATTTATTCGCTTGCCTAATAAAGCAACATTATCATCGACAATACCAATTATATCGTATTCGTGTGCACCGCCATGACCCTCTGAAGCATTAACAATTTCTTTAACAATAATTTTGCCTGCATGACCTGCACCAACAACTAATGTTCTTTTTTTAGCATTTTGTTCTCCTGCCCTTACAAGAGTTAAAAAGGCATTTCTAAACAAAAGTCTAAAGCCTATAATACCTACTGTAGAAATTACATATTCCAACAGCAAGAAAACATAGAAATTATTTCCGGCAGTGTCAATAAAATTTAATGCTACATAGTAAATCAATGCAACAATTACAGCACCACAGGCTGTACCCAGAATACAAGAAACATAGTCCCGCACCCTAAAGTATCTCCACATTTTTGCATAGGCACCAAAAAGCCACAAAGCAAAAAAGCCCACAAATGCCATAAGGCAGGTTTGCACAACCAATGTACTATCATTTATAGGTCTGATAGTATTGGTTGCTGACAACACAAAGTTGGAAACCAAAGCTGATACACAAATGATAAACATATCCGAAACCGCAAGAATCAGCTTTCTAACATTAAAGGTTTCAATTTTTTTCTTTAATTTCATACATACTCCTCCACAGCAATTAAAGCTACATTTATCTTTACTTTAAATATACTGCAACAAAATATTGCTCTTTTCACAATACACTTTTTAATGATACCATAAACCTCTTTAGTTGAACAGTAGTTTTTTAACTTTTTGTAAATTTTCCTTAATTTTTTTATTCCAAAAAGAAAATTTTTAAAAATTGCACAACATACCTATTATCACGTATATAATACACCAAAAAGAACAACAACATATTAGCACAAAATAAGCACCAAACTACAGCATATACCGCCTTAGTTTGGTGCTATCTTCTCTGTTTTTGTCTGTGATTCAAAATTAATAATCCTCATCCATATACCAATCCTCATGGTCATCATCAATAGGACTTGCAAACTGTTCAAAGCCAACAAACTCCATTGAACCAAAAATAGAATTACGATTATTACCTAGTGAATCAATATAACTAATAAAAAATTTATTCATAACAATACCTCCATTAAATATACAAATTGCAATAACTACCTTTATATAAATGTTTTTTAAACTTATATGGTGTTATCTATTATATATCTTTACAATTTGAATTATACCATAAGCACTAACTAAAAATTACTATTTTTATTGAATAAATAATGAACTTTTTATTAATAACACTTTACTACAATAAACCGCACAACATACTATCCAAAAATATAATAAAACCGCCCAACAACAGGGATTACCCATTATGTTAGACGGCTGTACATTACAATATTTAATATGCAAAAATTAGAATTATAAAACTATTTCTATTAATAGTTCTCTTGTCTTACCTCGAAAAAGCTTTGTGGGTGAACACATACAGGGCAAACTTCTGGTGCTTTTAAACCTACCACTATATGGCCACAGTTACGACATTCCCAAACTGTAACACCACTTTTCTCGAATACTTGCTTTGCTTCAACATTTTGTAGAAGCTTGCGGTATCTTTCCTCATGCTCTTTTTCTATAGCTGCTACTGCTCTAAATTTTGCTGCAAGCTCTGTAAAGCCCTCTTCTTCTGCTTCTTTAGCCATACGGTCGTACATATCTGTCCATTCAGCATTTTCGCCCTCGGCTGCGTGCAATAAATTTTCTTCTGTTGTGCCAAGCTCGCATAGCTCTTTAAACCAAATCTTTGCGTGCTCCTTCTCGTTTTCTGCCGTTTTTAGGAATAATGCGGCAATCTGCTCGTAACCTGCCTTTTTAGCAACAGAGGCAAAGTATGTATACTTATTTCTTGCCTGTGACTCACCAGCAAATGCCTCCCATAGATTTTTTTCTGTTTTTGTACCTGCGTAAGGATTTTTAGCCATTGTAAATCTCTCCTTTAGTTTTAATAATAACAATAATTACTATTTTTTACTTCTTTTTGTTAATCAATGTTTATTTTTAAATGTTTTTTTATAAGAAATATACAAAAACATTATAAGTATATTATAAGGGATTTTTTTATTTTGTCAATACATTAACAGTTTTTTTACAAATAATACTAAACTCTAATTAAAAACTAGAAAAATAGTTAATTAAAGTTTATTTGTACAGTAGCATTGTGGCGGAGCGTTAGCCTCCCTTGTGCAAAGGGAGGTGGCTCGCCAAAGGCGAGTCGGTAGGGTTGTTTGCTACCAGAAAGCATCGCCGTTTAACTTAAAATAAAGCTATGACAATCCCTCAGTCAGCTTCGCTGACTGCTCCCTTTAC
>JAXJTR010000134.1:0-2644 GCA_036309465.1 Acutalibacteraceae bacterium | reverse complement strand
CTACTAGATTCATAGTTATTGTTATTATTACTTACTTCAAATTCACCTTTTTCAGTATCAGTAGTTTTAGACTCATCAACGGTAACAATATCTAATAACATTTTTCTTGTAGCAAGCAACGCTTCAACTTTATCATTATATTTTTTCTTTGCTTCTTTTGCTGTGGATTTATAAAACAAATTTAATAAGCCAGCATCTTCTGACATAACGCTCAAAAAACAATATTCTCCTCTTATTCTACTAGAAATCAAAAATTCTGAGAAAGTAACATACCTGCTAATATAATCAATTTCATTTTCTGTATTTATAGAATTTGGATATTTGTTATCAAATAATTCATCTTGTAAAATAACACTTATATTATATATAGCTTCCATTTCAAAAATTCTATTTATAAGATTTTCTCCACCAGCTACAAAGTTTCCTACAAGCATTCCGATATTTACACCTAAATTCCAAGAATCCTTAAATCTTCCTACAATGTCACCCGAGGAGTCAATAAAGCTCTTAAAAACTTTATCGTTTTCATATTCAGGAACCTGTTTTGCTACTGTAAATAATGCATCAGTAAAAAAGTATTCTGTATAATTTCCAAAATTCTCATTCGATACATCGCTGTATGTTTCTAATTTAATCTCCATAGTGCGAGTTAAGCTTGTCCTTAAATCTTTAGCAGCATCCGATAAATCTTTGTCTTGAGCCTTATCTTCTACAAGTTTAAGAAATTCATCGTAATATGCATAATTTTGTATTACGGTTTCTAAATCACTAAATGCTTCAAGCCAGTTATCTGTATTTTCTACTAGAACATTCAACGCACCCATAGCAGTAGATATAGATTCTTTTATTTTTTGTGTTTCTGGAGTTTTAAAAGAAGACAAAGATATATAATCTGTTGCTATACTCACTATATCCATACTATAATCTTTTAAACTCTTTAGGTTATCTAGCTTTTTCTGTTCCGAAATAGAATTTGCACTATCCAAATCGTGTACAGTAATTATATTAATTAGTGCTTCTCTATATTTTTGTTTATCAGGTTTACGTCCAGTGCCTGCCAGCAAATCACACATTTGAAGACAATATTGCAGACCTTCACTAGATTTATTCCCTGAAACAAGTTGCATATAAAAGAAATTATTTCTATTTGTTAAATATTTTGAATTTGCACCTTTCAAAAATGAAATAAAATTTGATGCAGTACTCGAATATGTACTCTC
Organism: Acutalibacteraceae bacterium; assembly: GCA_036309465.1. Lineage (GTDB taxonomy): Bacteria > Bacillota > Clostridia > Oscillospirales > Acutalibacteraceae > CAG-964. The sequence goes on along the minus strand of JAXJTR010000134.1, from coordinate 1,424 downwards.
ATTTTCGGCTGAAACAACCGTCACAGATGATAAGATAATTATTATTGTTAATAAAAAACTTATTACTTTTTTCATCCCTTTGCACCTTCTTCTATCGTAATTTCTGCCAAACTGATCTTCATCATATCATAAACTACTTGGTCTATAAAAGTTTCCTTTATGTTTTCCTCTGAAAATGTTTCAACTGTAAATTGGTAATCCTTTTGGTACTCTGAATATTTTTCAACTGCCTTTTCCAATTCTTCTAAGGTTAATTCCTTGTTATTTGACTCTTTGGACCACTCTAAAATCACCTTACCAAAGTCTGGCGCATTTACTGAGACTACCGTTTCGTCATTCTCTTCACTAATAACATTATACTCAGTTGCATATGATTGATAAAATTGTCTCATTTCTTCTGCTTTATTCTCTTTTTTGCAACTACAACATATTGCCATTAATAGCAAAAGAAAAATCGCCGTAAATAAAATTTTTGATTTTTTCATATTTTCACCCTATCAATTCAATTTATATCACTCTTTATCGGTAGAATGATATATTATATAATATTATACTGTATTATATATGTTTTGTAAATCTGTTTTATTGCACGAATAAAACAGATTTACAATTTTTATGTACTTGTTATAATTTTTATTTTTACTTTTATTGAATCTATCAAATAAATGTCTGTTATTATATAGTCAATTATTGGATAGGGAAAGCAATAAAAGCTAACAACAAGACAAACAGTGCGACAGATGCAGAGAGAACTGGAGGCTAATCTTGAAAAAGCTAATATAACCTCAATAGAATATTCAAACGGAGCACAGCATAATATAAAAGATTATGCCGGTATGGTGGCAAGAACCACAACAGCCGAAATCCAAAACACTGCACAGCGTATTCAGGGCAAGGCTTGGGGCTATGATTTGGTTATTATGACTACGCATTATCCTACCTGTGAAGTATGTGCTATGTATCAAGGGCGTGTATATGCAACAACCAAAGAAGCATCAAATGGAAAATACAAGGATAAAAACGGTAACCCTTTACTTTTTCCTTACATATATGATACTGTTTTTGTTGACGGATATGACACCGTTCATCCAAACTGTAGACATAGATTTGCTGTGTTTCCACCAAATGCCTATACACTTGATGAGTTGGCAGAATTTAGCAGACAGAGTATGCAACCTTTTGTTGATAATCGTTCCGATGAAGAGCGAAAAGCCTATGCCACTGAACAGGCGATAAAAAGAAAACGCAATGAAAGTCGTAGACAGTATGAGGATGTTAAGCGTTATCTTCCTGACCAAGCACCAAAAACTTTTTCAGGCTGGCAAAGAATGAAATCTTCTAATTCACAGCGTTATCGTGACTTAATAGATGATTATAAAACTATTAGAAATATACTAAGTTCTAAAGAGAAAAACTTGTTAAAT
>JAXJTR010000133.1:0-4221 GCA_036309465.1 Acutalibacteraceae bacterium | reverse complement strand
TTATAACTCTTAATAAGAACAAATCCATAGGAAAAGTTTTATATATAGTAGAAGGCGAAAAAACAGAGCCATACATACTTCATCGACTTTTCACAAAGATATTGGAGTATAATATAGAAATAATAAAAAGGAACAAACCATATCACAGATACACTTGTTCTACTAACTCTAATTCTCGTGTTTTCGTTGTAAACTCTGAAGAAAGTAATATTCGCTTTATTGAAAAAGATAATGATTATCTAAATAACTTGTTTAAAGTTCTAATTGAAGAATACGACTTTGATGTAGATAACTCTGCTATATACTACATATTCGATAGAGACAATCACTCGAACAATGATGTTCCTTTTATCAAAGAGTTAATATCAACATTAGGAAACTCACGAGAAAATGAAAACTATAATCGACAAGGAATGTTGTTATTAAGTTATCCTTCGATTGAAGCATTTACTATGAGCAATTTCCATAATAATAGTTTTGACGAAGAAGTTTCCACTGGAACGCATTTAAAACAACATCTTAATTACTTAAAGTATTTTCCTAATAATATAAATGAAGATACACTTAAGTTTGCTGTTTCAGAATTATTTAAATCATTTAATCAAATGAATATTGATAATTATGATTTAGATGATTTCAGCGATTGTAATATGGATATTTTTAATTTTGAAGAAGGCAATTACACAAACAACGAAATGTATAGAATATTAAGCCTGCTATGTATTTCACTTTTAGATTTAGGAATTTTGGAAATCACATAGCATTTAGACACTAAAAAACAGTGATTTGATTAATTTATCGGATAATTATGGGCACCTAGTTTATATGTTTTATCTCATATTTAAAGGCCGGGCTGAAAAAATTGATTTAATAGTGTTTTTTAGTCTTTCTGTTCATACTATACACCATTGGCTTCGGAAATCACTTTCCGAAGTCTTTTTTGCCAAAAGCTATACCCATTGAGTAAGCATCAATTCAAGTATGTTTAGCTATCCTTATTTCGTGGTATTAGTAATTTTATTGTGCCATCGGGCTGATTTATAATACAAAAACATATAGACTAATTTTTGTGTTTTAACCATCAATGTAATATCATATAGAAAAAATCATATTTACAGAGGTATTACATGGTTTTATATTTTTCTGCAACAGGTAATACATAGTTTATCGCTAAGGAGCTTGCAAAACGTACAAATGATAAGTGTGTTAAGCTTCTTGAGCGTATAAAATCGCAGGATTTTTCACCTATTTATTCCGAAAAACCATTTGTTATCTGTGCTTCCGTTTATGTAATAACTCGTGCAAAGCTATACCATTACATACTTCGTCCTGTTACTAACTTTATTAATGGTATTTTATTAATGGTATAAAGAGAAGAGTATTGAGATAAAACAAATTTGTTTAGCAATTGCTTACTATAAATATGTAAACTTTGAAAAATTATAAAAAATAAAGCTTATGCTGAAATTTGAGCTGTTAAGGAGATGTTTGCTATGATTCTGATTATTGAAGATGATGAAAACATAAATGCTCTGCTTCGTAATATATTAAACCGTAATGGATATGAGGTGCAATGTGCATTAAATGGCTGGGAAGGCTATGAGCTTGCAATGAAGAATGATTATAGCTTAATTTTGATAGATTTAATGCTTCCGCTAAAAAGTGGAGAGGAAATTTTGCGTGAATTGCGAACCAAGAAGGATACACCTGTGATTGTATTGTCGGCTAAAAACGCTGTCAGCAATCGCATTGAGTTGCTCAGACTTGGTGCAGATGATTTTATTTGCAAACCATTTGATATTGATGAGGTTATGCTACGAATCGACGCTCTTCTTAGAAGAACGAATGGTGTAAAAACATTCCTGACCTTTAAGGATATAAAGCTGGAGGTTGCTTCTAAGCGTGTGTTTATTGGTGAAGAAGAAATTATTTGTACAGCCATGGAATATGCAATTCTTGAACTGATGTTGTCAAATCCTACTAAGATTTTTTCTAAAAGAAATCTGTTTGAAAGCGTTACCGGCGATGAATATATGAGTGACGAAAACACTATGAATGTACATATGAGTAATCTGAGAAAGAAAATTGCCAGAATAACAAATGAAAGCTACATTGAAACTGTGTATGGAATGGGATATCGTCTGACAAATTAAGATTTTCTTAAGATTTTCTATAGTGTTTTTTTAAAATGATGTTATATCATTAAGGTCAGAAAGGGGAGTTGCAAATGAAAGACATTGTTTTGCAAACAAAAAATCTGACTAAAAAATATGGTGCACACACTGTACTTGATGATGTCAGTATCGAATTAAAAAAGAAGCATATTTATGGATTTATAGGTGAGAATGGTGCAGGTAAGAGTACCTTTTTGAAAATCGTCACAGGATTAACATATCCTTCATCAGGAACTTACTCTATTATGGGAAAAGAGAATGCCCACGAAAGAGAAAAAATGAGAAGATGTATAGGATGTATGATTGAAGAGCCAGCACTTTATCCGTATTATACAGTTATTCAAAATTTAGAACTCAAGAGAACCTTGGTTGGAAATCCAGATAAAGCTATCTGCAACAAAGTGTTGGATATGGTTGATTTATCTGATGTAAAAAATAAAAGAGTACACACCTTATCTATGGGTATGAAGCAAAGATTAAGCATTGCAATGGCACTTGTCGGTAATCCACAGCTTTTGATTTTAGATGAGCCAATTAACGGACTTGACCCTAAGAATATTGTTGTTTTGCGAAATTTATTAAAAAAATTGAATGAGGAAAGAAACATCACTATTTTTATCTCCAGTCATATTTTGAGTGAGCTTTACCTGCTTGCTACGGATTATATATTTATCCATAAAGGTAAGATTATAGATGTAATAACACATGAAGAGCTGGAAGCAAGGTGCAGAAAATATATTTGTATCAAAACTGATGCCGTGCCTATGGCACTCACTGTTCTGGATAAGCTTATTAACAACCCAGAGTATAAAGTAGTATCAGAGGATACTATTTATCTATATTCTAATATGAATAATATATCAAAAATTGCAAAAGCGTTTGTGCAAAATGGAATAGTTGTTACAGAATTATTTGTAATGGAACAGACTCTGGAAGACTATTTTATTACAATTACAGGAGGTGTCGAGCATGTGTAATCAGTGTAAGGTTTCCTTTTATAAATTCTGGCATTTTCTGCTTTTTTATATAGCTATACTATGTGTGGCTGGACTTGGCTTTTATTATGGCTTTGATAAAATTGCAGGTTTTGGCGAAGGAGTAGATTTTGCATTTAACGATACTATTTGTGATACTTCGATGATGTTTATATTAGCTTTGATACCTTCATGGTTTATTGGCAGTGATTTTAGTAATCGTACAATTCATCATGAAATTACATCAGGGTACAGCAGATGGTCAGTATTGCTGGTAAGAGAACTGCCTGTTATTCTGGCTGGTATAATTTTTCATGCTGTTTATATGATTTCTACAATCCTTGGTGTTGCCTGTAAAAATGGTTTTTCAAACCATATTTTTGAAAACTCGAATAATCTGCTTTGGTGCGTTACAGTTATGTTGCAGTTGATAGGATTACAGAGTGTTATTACACTTATTACATTCATTTGTTCAAAAGCGTCTGCTGCAATTGCTGCATCGGTAAGCTTTGTTGTTATATCGTGTAATGTTCTTCGTAATTTTCTGGGTGGAACATTTTTTGAGAAAACCGTATTTTGCTTTGCAAAAAACAATGCAAGTGAAACATTGATTTCTGCAAGCGTTATAGCAGTTATTACATTAGTGGTATCAATAGCCTTAACCTATCTGGTCTTCAGAAGAAAAGAGATTTAATATTTGAAAGGAGGCAACAATAATGCCATATATGTTTATTATACTGATTCTGATTATTGTTGTTTCCTTTTTGAGTGTAAAACTATACCTTATCAAAAAGCAGTTAAGAAATATTGCAGAGCAAATGCAGGAGCAGGATGAAAGGGCAGTTTCTTTAGATTTTGTAGATAAAGACCTGGAGGCAGTGGCTTTAAATATCAACAAAAAGCTGGAACAGCTACAGATGGTAAAAATAAAAGCCGTAAAAAAAGAACAAGCTATGAGAACCTCTATTTCTATGATTTCTCATGACATGAGAACCCCGCTTACATCTGTTATTGGTTATCTACAGCTTGCAGAAAAAAGCTGTACAGATGAAGAAACCTTGCAGGATATTCAT
>JAXJTR010000132.1:0-4045 GCA_036309465.1 Acutalibacteraceae bacterium | reverse complement strand
TGTGATTTCACTAAGTAAGAGCTGACAAATAACATATCAAACAGTTAGCTTAACGGTAGTTGAATAATAAAATCAGCTACCATTAAGCAGCCTATCGCCTTTCACACCACTAAATATGTGGTTTTATTATACTTAGTAAAAAGACTTGCACACCTTGGATATGTCATAATATCCTCTGTGTGCAAGTCTTTGGTTTTTTAAAAATTTATATTCTATCGAAAATGAAACGCTTATTGAATATCTATACATTTAATATTATATTAACAGCCTATTTTTAATTAGCCATTTTATCATTGTATCGGCTCTGCTCTCAAGGGTTGGTAATTCATCCTTACCAAAGAATCTCAAGTCGTTGCTTTCTCCGTCTGTAATTTTCAGCTCTCCTGTAACACCTTTGGCTAGATAAAGAGCTACAACGGAGTAAAGTTCATCGCCATTAGGATATTTGAAATAAAAATCACTACCTGAAAAAAGGTGCAACAGAGTAAAGTTTTCTGCACTAAGATTAGTTTCTTCTTTCAGCTCTCTTGCTGCTGTCTGTTCAAGCGTTTCACCTAATTCGATCGCTCCGCCGGGAATACCCCAAGTATTTGTATCCGAGCGTAGGTTTAAAAGTATTTTATTTTCTTTCAAAACAACTATTGTTGCACCTGCTGACAGCATAGGTGCGTGTCCAATATGTTTTCTCATTTCGCTTATGTAACTCATAGGTTTTCTCCACAATTAACGGTGTAGACATATAACATTTATACATTTGTTATCAACAGTCTTATAGGGTTTAAACCCACATTTTTCTTGTACTCTTTTGGATTGAATGTTTGTAGCAGAATGGCAACAAATGATAAAATCCAACTTAAGTTCATTTAATAGATAATCCAAAACTCCCTTGACTGCCTCAGGCATAAATCCCTGACCCCAGTAGTCCTTTGATAATACAAAGCCGATTTCTCGTCCTTGCTTATCAGCAAACTCAGGTAAAAGTTCTTCATTATATTTTTCTATTCCTACGGAACCGATAACCTTTCCTTTATATTCAATAGCAAATGTTTTTTTCTCTTTCAGAAACATATCAAGAACTACTTTTGAATCCTCAATAGTTTCGTGATGAGGCCAGCCTGCCATTTCGCCAACACCATCTACCCTTGCATATTCAAAAAAATCCTCCAAGTCCTTATCCGCAAAAGCTCTGAGCACAAGCCTTTCAGTTTTAATAAAAACATCTGATATATTAATTTTAACATTCATTTTAATCACTCCTTATACTACAAAAGTTTACAATTTACTTTTATTCGCTCTCATACTTGGTTAATTTATACACTTGATTCTCCACATCAAATGTTTCGATAAATGGTACACCGTCTATATACAACCAACGCTCAACAAATGTGGGAGACACTTTAAACAGCCTTTCGTTTTTCAAAGAAGAATACATCTTGAATGACGTGTTAAAGTTCTTTTCATACTCACTACAAAACTGAGCGTTTGCCATAGGGTGACCTATTTCTTTGCAAACACCCTCTATTTGAATATTGTCTATACACAATGCAACCTGTGGATTATGTATCAGCTCGCTGTACTTTCTAAAACTCATATCCGTTTGAAAATAAAACATTCCGTCAATACACACAATACTCATCATTCTTGATGATACCTTGTTATCCTCACACGATGAAAGTACCATAGTTTTACCTTTGTTAAATACAGAAAGGAAATTATTATATTTATTTATAAACTCATTCATAAAACCACCTCACTAAATTGAAATTTACAGTTCTTTTACCATAAAAACCATATTAGGATTTGATTTCATATTTTGTTTATGATAAAAATGTTCTGTATAATCTCCTTTGGAAGTAAACAGTATAACCTCATTAATCTGCTTTTCTTTCAAATTCTTTTCGAATTCTGAAAATATTTGTGTTCCAATGCCTTGACCTCTCATACCATTTTTAACCCAAAACTCTTTTACATTAAACATAATTCCATTATAAAACTGCTCCATACAACCTAATATAGCCCCACACAAAAAGCCATCTTGATATGCACATAAACCATATGAATCTTCTGTATTTATCATTTGATGCAATCTCTTTGTAGCCGTATATATTGTCCATTTTTCATTCCACGGTTCTGAATTAAAAGTTTCAACATATAACATTGCCAACTCATCTAGATGGTCTAATGTAATTTCTTCATAATACATTTTGATACACTCCAATAAATTCAAGTTTATCTATTTCTTTAAATTTCTCTCTTTATCAAAGAAAGCTGTGCTTAAAGCATTATACTCCTGTTCAGTACAAACTTCTTTGCATTTTTCTTTGTACTGAGCAGAACGCTTTAGCATATTATTTATTTTTTCGCAAGGAAATTCGTTACATTGATTGCATTTGCTCACGCTATGTTCTTTTGTACACTCGACCAAGTTATATGTACAGGTTTTGTGTGAAGAACAGCCTGTACACGCTATTTCTTCATTTGAAACAATCGAATTTCTCCAGCCGACTCTGTACCAAAGCTCAGCAACAGCTTTCAGTTCTTCATCAGTATGTGCGTTGTACCTTGGACACTCAATACAGTTGTCGCCACATAATGTTATCTTTTCTTTCATATTAACACCTGCAAATTGGAATTTTGTTTAATTATCAATGATTAATCTACACTGTATTCCTTCTCGTTTAATTGCTCCATTATTACATTCATAGGAAATAACCTTTTCCTGTTTAAAGCCAGGTTTACTCATAACATTACCCGATGCAGGATTTTCTTTTGCATATCTACCAACAATTTGTGAAAGTTTTAATTGTGTCTTTGCAAAATCAATAACTTTTTTCACTGCTTCAGTTGTGTAACCTATGCCCCAATATTTTTTCCCAAGATTATAGCCTATTTCCCAACATCCGACTTCCTCTTCATAATAAATTAGTGCAGTACCTATCAACTTATTTGTATCTTTTAACACAATAGCAAATCTATACCAATCTTGCTTTTCAATCTGTCCAAGCTCAAATAATATCCATTCTTTTGTTTCCTCTATATCATTATGACTTGTCCAAAACATATATTTTGCAACATCTGGGTCGCTTCCCCAACATTCAAATACATCCATTGCATCATCTTCGTTGAATGGACGTAATATCAATCTATCAGTTTCTAATATAGGTGTCTTCATATTTATCTCCTCAAATTCAAGTTTATCGTTTTCTTTGCACCAATAGTCTGACACCCAATGTAAAAGCAAAACCTCCCAGCAATATAAAAGCTAACCATAATACATTCCAGTAAGGAGCATTGATGTCGTACATCATCAATATCAATTTGTTCCACACTTCCAGACCAATGGCAATTGCAAACAAATCGAAAAGCACATAAGAACCACCAAATATGTAAATCCATCTCCACCAATAATTTTTGCCTTGGTTTTTACAAAAAGTGATGATACCCACTATACATAATGATGCTAGTAATATCATCACTGCAAAATACATTATTCCTTTTGATTCCATCAATCCTACCCAAAAGTCGGTATAAGATTTTCTGTCTATTAAACCCCATATTCTATGTAAATGGAATAACCCGAAAAACATAAAAAAATAAGGTTCCCAAGCATATATTTTCTTTTCCATTTTAACCTCTGTAAATTGTAATTCACTTAGTTCAAACCAAACGCTTTTTCTACGAGCAAAAAGGTTTCTTCTACTGTTCTGCTATCATCTCTTAAAACTACATTAAAGCCCGAATTGAGAAAATCATTATATATTTCTCTTGAATTGACACGCTTCAGGCACTCTCTGAAATTATCCATTGCTTCTGTTGGTTTTTCTTCATTTAATAAGAGCTTATACAAAAACTGTTTCTCTCTGTCGGGGCGTTCAAAAAATCTGTTCACTGATATTTCAGGGTCTGCAAGCATAATTAAAACATGAGCTTTATCTGAGATTTCCCATAACATTTCGAGAGGGATATTAGTATCAACAAACACTGGCTTTTCCTGTTTGGATAGCTCTTCCAAAATTCCAAGCTCTAAAATTGCACATTCCTTTGT
>JAXJTR010000131.1:0-5969 GCA_036309465.1 Acutalibacteraceae bacterium | reverse complement strand
CAAAGGCGGTTTCTTATATTCAGCTTATGACACCACAAGGAAAAAGCATTTTTGGTGTTGGTATTTCAAGCAATATTTACAGAAGCTCATTGTTTGGCGTTCTAAATGCTATTAACAGAGCAGAAACTCAAAAGTAATTTTATAAGTGTAAAAACAAGGGTTAGCAGAAAAATTACTAACCCTTGTTTTTATTTTTTACTATTTATATATCCGACTAAATTCATTAATTATTTTAAACAAACTGTAATGATTGTGATTTTAACTTTTTTACTGGTTTCAGTATATATTTTTTATAAAGATAATTTATGTGTATCTAATATTTCTTTTAATGCATCTAACAATGCATAATGCAGAATACAATCTTTTACTCGTGCTTCTGGATGTAAAAAAGATATAACTATTGTTTCATTCTCTATATAGTACCAAATTCCACGTGAAGTAGATTGCCATTTAATATCACTATGTGGACGGATTGATTTTATAAATGAATCTATCGTCCCACAACAAATAATAATATTTGGTTTGTAGAGTGATAATTGATTTTGTAAAAAAATACTATTTTCAATTGCAGCCCTTTTAACTTCTCTGCTAATAGAGGTATGTCCGCCTGCCTCTTTTTTTAAGTTTATTACGCCTATCTTTTTAAGATATATTTTTCGTCGTTGTTCACAATTCTTTTCCCAGTATGACCAATTGTGGTTTTGCTCTATGTTTAAAATAGCTTCTGTCCACCTTGATATATTGTCCCAAGATTGGGGGCGTCCTCCGTAATACAGAAATTGTTTTAAATTTCCAACCTGACCGCCGTTTGCTTCTTTTAGAATGTAAACAATTTTAAATTTTGCTGACGAATATTCCTGTTCATCGACAATTCCATCAATAATGATATTAGGATTTGACTGTTTAAGTTTATTAAAAAGTTTTTCTTCATCACTTGTAATATTCATTTGCTTATCTCACCTCTAGGTATACTTTTGATAAGTATATATCCAATCAACATTAAAATAAAGATGTTTTTATAAAATATATAATTCATTTACTACATATTGCATATTACATTGTGATTTGTTAAAATATAATAAGTTATTAAAAAAGCGAAAGTGAGAAAATTATGGCGGTATTAAGCGTTAGAAATCTTGCTATGACCTTTGTAGAGCGTAAGTTATTTGAGAATGTTTCCTTTGAGGTAGAGCAAAGGGATAAAATTGGCTTTATAGGGGTAAACGGAGTAGGAAAAACTACAATTTTTAAAATATTAAGTGGTGTAACCGAGCCAACCGAGGGTGGTGTGGTTATAGCTAAAGATGTTGTTGTGGGATATATGGAGCAACATTCCTGCAATATGCCTGATAGAAATATTTACGACGAGCTGTTATCAGTATTTGAAAGTCTTATAAAACAGGAGAGAGAGCTTGAAGAATTACCTGTGCTAATAGACCTTGAAGAAGATGAAGCAGAGCGTGACCGATTGATAGAACAGCATTTGCAAATGCAAGAGGAGTTTGAGCGTAACGGAGGTTTAACCTATCGTAGTCGAACACGCTCAGCTTTATTAGGTCTTGGATTTACCGAAGATGATTTTACAATGGAAACAGGTAAATTAAGCGGTGGTCAGCGTTCAAAGCTATGTCTTGCAAAGTTGCTGTTAAGTGGTGCAAATTTATTGCTATTAGACGAGCCTACAAACCATTTGGATATACAGTCTGTTGAGTGGCTTGAAGGCTTTATTAAAGATTTTAATGGTGCAGCTATTATTATATCTCACGATAGATATTTCTTAGATGCAGTAACCAACAAAACAGTAGAGCTAGAGCATAAAAAAACCACCTGTTATAAAGGCGGTTACTCTGAGTTTATAGCTAAAAAGGAAAAAATCCTTGAGGATATGCGTAACAGGTACGAAAACGACCTTAAAGAGATAAAACGTATCGAGGGCATAGTAGAACAGCAAAGACGCTGGGGACAGGCACATAATTTTATTACAGCAGCCAGCAAACAAAAACAAGCAGACCGACTAAAAGAACAATTAGTAGAGCCTGACGATGCACAGCTTGAAAATATCAGATTTAGATTTGAGCCTAAAAGAGTAAGCGGTAATGATGTTTTAAAAACTGATGGACTTGCAAAATCCTTTGGGGATAAAAAACTTTTCTCAAATGTAAATCTTGATATTAAACGCAAAGAAAGAGTTTTTATTCTTGGTGCAAATGGTTGCGGAAAAACTACACTGTTTAAAATTCTTATGAATAAGCTTAGTGCCGACTGTGGCAGAGTGGAATATGGTGTTAATGTTGATGTGGGCTATTTTGATCAGGTTCAGGAAAACTTGGATTTAACCAAAACTGCCCTTGACGAGGTATGGGATATGTTCCCATATATGACACATACACAGGTGCGTACAGCACTTGGTTCATTTTTATTTAAAGGTGATGAAGTTTTTAAGGAGCTTAGCACTTTTAGCGGTGGCGAGCGTGCCAGAGTTGCTCTTTTAAAGCTTATGCTTGCCGGTGGCAACTTTTTATTGCTTGACGAGCCTACTAATCATCTTGACACAGGCTCTCGAGAAGCTTTAGAGAATACCTTAAAAGAGTATGACGGTACATTGCTTATAATCTCTCACGACAGATATTTTATCAATAAGCTTGCTGATAGAGTTTTATATTTAGACCAAAACGGTGTAACAGAATATCTTGGAAATTATGATTATTATGTTGAAAAGTTAAAAGAGCGAAACACACAGGAAGCAACAACTGCTACAGTACATAAAGCACCAAAGGTTAATGAATATAAGCAACGAAAAGAACAGCAATCTAATTTAAGAAAATTAAAAACACGTATTAAAAAGTGTGAAGAACAAATTGCCGAGTTTGAGGCCTTGTCAGAGGAGATACAGCAACAGCTTGCTGACGAAAGTGTATCAAGTGATTTTGATAAGCTAATGGAGTTAACAAATCAGCTTAATCAATGTAATGCTAATCAAAATAAAGCATACGAAGAATGGGAAGAGCTACAAATAGAGCTTGAAGAAATGGAAGCAGAAATGCCTTAGCATTAACCAATAAAAAGCCCACCATATACAGGTTTATAACCGTGTATGGTGGGCAATAATTTTATACATAAAGAACTAAATCGCTGTATGTCTTTGGAGCACTATATCCAGAAGCATATATTTTAAACTTTTCAGTCCAGTCTAATAGCCACTGATAAAATTCACTATCGTTAGTAATCTCTTTACGCTTCTTTTGTACATACTCAATTAGCTTTTCTTTGCTGTCGAATTTAATAACGATTCCCTCTTTTACAAGGTCTTTATCTAGTAAATCGTTAAATGTAATATCTAAGCCAAATTTATCTCTGTAGATGCTGATTATTTTTGTAATTGTACCAATACTAGGCTCTGTTTTGCCTATTTCGTAATAAGTATAAGTAGAACGGTCAACAATTAACTCGTCTGCAATGTTCTGCTGAGATAAATTGTAAGCTTTGCGTAAACACTTTATGTTGCTTGCAACATAAGGATTTCTTAAACGTCCTGGTCTGTTAGATTTTGCCATTGTTTGTTCTCCTTCCAAATTGAAACTTGGTTAAATAATAGTTGTGTGAAGTGAGTTTACCTTAACTGGATTATATAACACATTTAGTGTAAAGTCAACAATTTAGTGTATAACTGTGACAAATTTGTTATTTTAGACAGAACCAAAGGGAAAACTATGTACACATACAATATATTTAGTTGGAAAATCACACAGTGGTAAAGCTAAAAGTAAAGGTAAATTCTATAGCTACCTATTCTCATTTTTTTGAATTATCATAAACTAATCAAGGCTGTTAAGGACAAATATAGTTATTTAAAATTATTAATTTTCTTTAATCCTTTTTTAGGAGTAAGATTAATTTATTGCACAAGTTCAAAACAAAATTATAAATAGGCATAAAATTATAGTCATTTTATTAAGATTATATAGCATTAGTGTATATATGTCAAATATATAGCGAAATTTTTTATTGCTAATTGTTTATCCTAGGGGATTTAGCGAAATAAATGTTTAATTCTGCAAGTGTTAAAAATCTAAAACCCTACCGAGTGTATCGTGATTAGACGGTTATTAAAATTTAGGCTAAAAATTGGTTAAAATTCGTAAAAAATTAAAAAAATCAGAAAAATTTAATAAAAAACAAAAAAAGCCCTTGACATATTGATGTCAAAGGGCTATACTAATAAAATGCAACATAATGGCAAAAAGTGTATTCTCTGCTATTTAACAGGTTTAACAACCAGTGAATATTAGCATAGATTTTATAAAAATGCAATAGTTTTTATAAAAAAAGTTTTGCTGTTAAAATAGCTATTAATAAATAATTGCGAACTATATTTTTAAGAACGGAGTGATACGCCTATGGTAAATGTCAAGCCTGTAAAACTTGGTAGAGCCGAAAGAATGTCTTTCGCAAAAATTGACGAAGTTATCGAAATGCCTAACCTTATTGAGGTTCAGAAAAACTCTTATAACTGGTTTTTAAACGAAGGCTTAAAAGAAGTTTTTAAGGATGTTTCAGGTATAACAAGTCATACAGGAAACTATGTGCTTGATTTCATCGACTATACATTGGATAAGGATAATCCTAATTATAGCGTTAAAGAGTGTAAAGAAAGAGATGCAACATACGCAGCTCCTTTGCGAGTAACTGCTACACTTACTAATACAGAAACAGGCGAAATAAAAAAATCAAATGTATTTATGGGTGATTTCCCACTTATGACAGATAGTGGTACATTTGTTATTAACGGTGCAGAAAGAGTTATTGTTTCTCAGTTAGTTAGATCACCGGGCGTATACTACAAAATGGAGTATGATAAAACATCTAAGAAGATGTTTAGTGCTACAGTTATCCCTAATAGAGGTGCTTGGCTGGAGTATGAAAACGACCTTAACGATGTTTTTTATGTTCGTATTGATAAAAACAGAAAAATTCCTATAACTGTATTTATTAGAGCTTTGGGTCTTGGTACAGATGCTCAAATTCTTGAAAAGTTTGGCGAGGACGAGAGAATCCGTGCTACTCTTGAAAAGGATAATACAAACAATACAGACGAAGCTTTGCTAGAGGTTTATAAAAAGCAAAGACCAGGTGAGCCACCTGTTCTTGAAAATGCACAGAATCACCTATTTGGCTTGTTCTTCGATACAAGAAGATACGATATGTCAAGAGTTGGTCGTTATAAATACAACAGCAAGCTTGGTATAGCATCAAGAATTACAAACCAAAAGTTAGTTGACCCTATTGTAAGCCCTCTTACAGGTGAAATTCTTGCAATGGCAAATCAGGTTGTAAGCAAATCCTTGGCTGAAGAAATTCAAAATGCAGGTGTAAAAGAGGCTAGAGTATACGATGCTGAGGGCAAGGTTGTTAAAATTCTTGCAAATGGTATGGTAGACATAAGCAAGTATGTGTCTTTTGATGCAGAAGCAGAGTGTAACATTAATGAAATGGTACAGTTTGATGTACTTGCAGAAATTCTTGAAGCTTGCGGTGATGATGAAGCAACTCTAAAGGCAGAGCTAAGAAGAAGAAGAGCCGACCTTATCCCTAATACAATTACAGTTGATGATATATTTGCAACTATCAACTATATGAACAACCTTGCACATGGTGTTGGTTTAACAGATGATATCGACCACCTTGGTAACCGTCGTATTCGTTGTGTTGGCGAGTTGCTACAGAATCAGTTTAGAATTGGTTTCTCAAGACTTGAAAGAGTTATTAGAGAAAGAATGACATTAAACGCACAGGACATTGAGGGCTTAACACCAAACAACCTTATCAATATTCGTCCTGTAACAGCTGCAATTAAAGAGTTCTTTGGTTCATCTCCATTATCACAGTTTATGGACCAAACAAACCCACTTGCAGAGCTTACACATAAAAGAAGACTTTCAGCACTTGGTCCTGGTGGTTTGTCAAGAGAT